>SLFT01000334.1 GCA_007124105.1 Candidatus Hydrogenedentota bacterium
AATATCCATGAGGACTGCGACGCGCGACTTGCGCGCATTGCCAGGGACGCGCCGCGACGGCTGCTTATTTCCATCGGCGGAGCGGGCGCGCAACAGCAATTGCTTTTAAAGATATTGAACCACCTGATGCCGCAAATACGGGCGCGAAAACTTGCCCTGTTCCTGAACTGCGGCGACCACCGAAACGCCCTGGCCTATTTTGGCAAGAAAGTATCCGGGTTCAAACAACTGGCCATACACCATACCGAGTGGCCGGAAATGGAGACTTTTGCGGCGACCGCGCGAAAAAGCGCCGTATCCGGCTTGCACGTGTTCTGTCACGACAACCCATTTGCGGCGGTATACGCCACCAACATGCTGATGCGCGCGGCTGATATCCTGCTGACCAAACCCAGTGAACTGGCCTATTACCCCATCCCCAAACTCTTACTCCAGCGGGTCGGCGGTCACGAGGCCTGGGGCGCGATACGCGCCGCCGAAATCGGCGACGGCACCCCGGAATGCACAGGCGCGCCCTTCACGCTGCGCGCACTGGACGCGCTCCTGACCGAAGGAGACCTGTTGGCATTATATTGCAGTCAGATTAAACGCCTCCATGATCAAGGCATTTACGACGGCGCCTATCGCGCCGTTGACCTGGCCACGGGACTGGCCGTATGAATGCATGGTAACGCGGTGAGGCACACATGGGGCAGTGGATGTTGATGCCAGTACATTATCCCGCGCATCTCATCAGATTTCTGTTGCGCTGACGCCCGTTACAGTATTTATGGTTTCGCTACTCATAATAGTTTTGATACGTCTCCAAAAGGTCTGCTACACTTGCCTTAGCGTCGTTCAACCACTTCAGCGGCGCGATTGCGTGGGAGACGCTTATGACGGAAAAAATACTTTATGATTCCCTGCACATGGGTCGTTCGTCCATTGACTTGTATAGCGACGATGTGGGCGCGCCCTTTGTGGAGATTACCCGATTTGCCGCTTATGTGGGCGGTTCGCCGCTGAACATCAGCGTGGGCGGGCGGCGGCTCGGGATGAACACGGCGGTGTTGACCGCTTTGGGCGCAGACCCGGTGGGCGACTTTATTCTCCATTTTCTGGAGCGTGAAGGGGTGGAGACCGGGTTCATTCCCCGTAAGCCCGGCCGTCGCACCAGCGCCGTGGTGCTCGGCATCGAGCCGCCCGACAAATTCCCCCTGGTCTATTACCGGGACAATTGCGCCGACATCGCGTTGACCATAGACGACGTGCTGGCGACGCCGGTGACGCGCTGCAAGGTGTTCCAGTTCGCCGGCACCAATCTCTCAATGGAACCCAGCCGCAGCGCGACCTTCTTCGCGGCGGAACAGGCGCGCGCTGCGGGGGCCGAGGTGGTTTTCGACATAGATTTTCGGCCCGACCAGTGGCACGATCCGCGCGCTTTCGGCGTGATGGCGCGGGCAATCATGCCCCTGGTGGATATCGTGCTTGGCACGGACGACGAAATTAACGCGGCCATGCTGCGCGATCCAGCCCAGATTACCCTCACCCATTCACAGGTGTCAGATACCAAGGTCGCGGGCGACGTGGACGCGGCCATTGCGCGGTTGCTCGCGCTGGGACCACATGCGTTGGTGCAAAAACGGGGCGTTGACGGCGCAAGAACCCATGTTAAACATGAGGATGGCGGTATCCAGCAGATTGATTCGCCGGGGTACCCTGTCGAGGTGTATAACATCCTCGGCGCGGGCGACGCCTTCGCTGCGGGATTTATCTGTGGACGCGTCCGCGGCATGGACTGGCGTCAGGCGGGACGCCTCGGCGCCGCCTGCGGCGCCATAGTCGTAACCAAACATGGCTGCGCGAATTTCATGCCCACATGGGATGAGGTGATGGAATTCGTGGAAGCGCGCGACGGACTTTAATCACTATATCTGGTTCCTGTGACGCTGGCGTATCTTACGCCTCGCTCGCCCTTTGGCTTCGACACAAACCAATACGTTGTCAGCCCGTAGCCCTCGTGAAGCACAAGCGCGGCCCGACCGTCACGGGATAGGGCCTGTAACGGACAGGTGTTACTGAAACGAGTAACCATGACGTATCACATCATTTAGCCAGGAACAAAACGAAACCGTAGACGCAGAGGACAAGTCTACTTGAATACACGTTGGCATCAACAATATGGTCAAGGAGTAGACTGTTTGACTCGCTACCATACTTTCATTCATACTCATAATGATAGGCTGACTTGTTGGAATGCCTGCGCAAATCACCAGCTGCGCATCAGGATTGCGCATAAAGTGAGCGGGCGGCGAGCGATTATTTTACGAGGGTTTCGAACCATTTAACCAACTTTTCGGGAGACTATGTCATGGCAGAACAAAAAAACACAAGAACGATTGTCCTGGCGCTGATACTGGTTATCGCGCTTATGGGCGTGCTGGCGTATACCTTTCTTATGGGCGACGCCCCAGCGCCAGAAGACGTACCGGCGCCGGTGGTCACCGGCGATCCCACGCTGGCAGTGCCCGATCCGCCTGACGCTGAGCCCGACGCAACACTCCCCGCAACACCTGATGTCGCCGCGCCGGCGCCGGCGGATAATCCGCCGCTTACACTTACCGCGTTGCGGTATTTGCCCGACCAGGCACAGATAGCCGTCGGTATTCCATCTGTTGAAAGCCTGCTGGCCACGGTAGCGCCTTTTGTCCAGGAAGTAATGAAAGACGACCTGAATGTGGAGCACGAATTAGGGTTGATTGCGCGTGACCTGGCGCGCGATATGGGCGTTGACGAATCGGATGAGCTTGCGGAAGTACTGGCCGCCATCGGTTTTGACGTCGGTCTTGGCGCCGCCGCTTTCTTCGATATGGAAGAGATGATCAAGGACGCCTTTGATGCGGCGGGAGAAATGACTGAGAGCACGGAACAAATCGCCGGGTTGCCCGATGTATCTACGGGCAAGGTCGTAGCTGTTATCCCTGTTGTTGACGGAGAGAAAGCGGAGGCGGCGCTGAAAGAGTTGACGGGCGATATGCTCGCCGGCGTACCTACGAGCGAAGAGACGGTAAACGATATAACCATCACTGTATACGAAGGTATTGCGGCGTATTTTGTAACGGAGGCTGTGCTGGCAATCGGAAATAATGTGGATATGCTCAAGCAGGCCGCCGCGCGCGAGGGTGCGCCCGCAACCATTCGCTACGGGTCGGCCACATGCCCGCCGGATGATGTGAACGAGGCGGTAATGCTTGTTTACGGCGATAGGCTGATGCCGTTCGTTGAACAGGCGGTGGGCCTGCTGGCCGAATTGCAGCCGGAAGCGCTGTTTTTTGTCCAGAGCCAACTGGAGCAAATGACGGCCATGTATGAATCAGGCGTGAACGACCCGGTTATTGCCACGTTAAGCGTCCGCGACGACGCCATCGAACTGCAATCCAAAATAGACACCGCGGTGTATCCGGCCTTGCTGGAAAGCAGCGGTACGCCGCAGCCGTTGCGTTGGGCGCAGCTGTTGCCTGAAAATACGCTGGCATTCCTATCCCTGGGCTTCACCCCTGAATCCAAGCAGAAGATAAAAGACGTTTACATGGAAGCCATCCCAGAAGAAATGCGCACAAGCCCCGGGTTCTCCCAGGGGATGCAAATCGGCCGCACCGTTGTGGACATGATTGGCCAGGAGGTTACGCTTGGCATGACCGAACTTGATCCGATAGATTTCCCCACGCTATTGCTGTTCGTTGATCTGGAGAATCGTATGTCCGCCCAGGTATTGCTGCCAATGGTGCCGCAACTGCCGCATGACGACCCCTATCGCGATGTCCAGATTAACGCCATTAACTTCCCGTCCCCCATCCAATTCTACTTTGCGCTGGTCGAGGATGCTTTGGTGCTCTCGAATAGTGACGACGGCATCCGCAGGGTTATTGACCTGGTAAAAGACGAGGAGACCAGCGGTTTCTTCGAATCGCTTACGCCGCCCATCAACCCCGATACGCCCATGTACCAGGCGCTTTTAATCAAACCGGAATTGTACGACAGTATTGTGGCGCCGCTGTCAGCGCTTTCGGGACGGGCGTTGCCGACAGAGGCGGACACGGTATTCGACACCTTAACCGCCATGTTTGACGATGTTCGTTTCTTTAACGAAATGCGCGACTCGTGGAACCTGACGCGCCTCAGCGTAAACAGGAAAACCTCTGATTAATTCGCTTTCCTCACGCACCCGGACGGCAACCGTCCGGGTGCGTTGTTTTCGTATTGCAACGATATGGCATTTCGCCATACCAATATACTTATCACTACAGGAGACTTAACCATGAATCACATAGCCTTACTGCTTATGCCGCTGGTGCTGTGCTGCTTGCTCGCCAACGCCGTTGCAACAGAAACCGCGCCGCGCCCCCGCATCCTGCTGTTGACAAAATCATCCGGATTTGAACATAGCGTTATCAAACACGACAGGCGTGGAACCAGCCACGTGGAACGTATCCTGACGCCTCTGGTTGACGAAATGGGCGGTTCACTTTTATGTACAAAAGACGCGAGCCTGATAAATGCCGAAACGCTCGAGGACTATGACGTGGTTATCTTTTACACATCAGGCGTGCTTACCGAAGTGGGCGAAGACGGCAATCCGGCTATGACCGAAGAGGGACTGGAAGCGTTGTTCGCCTGGATTCGCAACGGCGGCGGTTTCATCGGATTCCATTCCGCCACGGATTCGTTCCGAAGCAACGGCGACACGCCCACGCCGTATATCGAAATGCTCGGCGGCGAGTTTATCACTCACGGCGCACAGTTCGAGGGAACAATCCGAAATGTCAGCGCAGGCCATCCCGCAGCGAAATCATTGCCGGAAAGCTGGGACATACAAGACGAGTGGTATTTGTTTCGCCATTTGAACAAGGAGCATCTCCATGTGCTGGCCTTGCTCGAAATAGGCGATGAACGGCAGAAGCAGAAAATGTATGACATCCCTGATTACCCCATGATCTGGTGTCGCGCTTATGGTGACGGACGCGTACTGTATAACGGCATGGGCCACCGCGAGGATGTCTGGGAACACCCCACATTCAAGGCCCTGGTGGAAGAGCATATCCGCTGGGCCGCCGGAGAGGGTTCCTTGAATGCCGATCCAAACTACGAGGCAGTAGGGCTGGACTAGAACACGATCAATACAAGACCCGCATACACAACGAGCGTACTGGGGTACGCCCCTAAAGAAGGAGAGAAAACATGACAAGACCGGTTTGTCTAATTATTGTAATGCTTACGTGCTGTACTGTTGTGGCGGCAAAAGACTTGGAGATTGTGGCGCATCGCGGCGCGAACCACCTGGCCCCGGAAAATACGCGCGCCGCCGCGCAAGCCTGCATTGATCTGGGGGTGCATTATGTGGAGGTGGACGTGCATCAAAGCCGCGACGGCGTGTTCTACATCATGCATGATCGCACTGTCAATCGCACCACGGGCGGCGTTGGTTTCCTTGCGTTAATGGACTCGGAAGATATAGACCAACTGGACGCGGGCAGTTGGTATTCCCCCGAATTCAAAGGCGAACCCGTACCGAGGCTCAAAGAGTATCTGGAATGGATCAAGGGAAAAGCCAAGGTGTATCTCGACGTGAAAGCGGGCAACATGCAGGACTTAATTGATGTTGTTTATGAAACCGGATTTGAAGACGAGTGTTTCTTCTGGTTTGGCGACGATGCGCTGCTGGAAGAATTTCGCGCCTTGGACAAAGACCTGAAACTCAAGATTAACGCGCACACGCCAGTGGAAGTTGTGGCGGCCGTTGAAAACTATAACGCCGCCATCGTGGAAACGCAGCTAGCATCGCTCACTCCCGAATTTGTCGCCGCGTGCCGTAAACACGACGTAAAAATCATGGTCTATGAACGGGAGGACACCCCCGAGATGTATCGTCGCATCATGGCGTCCGAGGCGGACATGATAAATCTCGATCGTCCCGAACTCTTTGTGGAAGTACGCGACGCAGTTAAGGCAGAAGCGGCTAAGGAATAAACTTGTACAATCATCTGAGTCAAGGAGAGTGAACCATGTCGGAAAAAGACCTGAAGGCCATGTACCGTACCCGTACGGAGGGACAGTTCCCTGAGACCATCGAACTACTCGGCCGTGGTTATGTGAAAGTGGAAGACCTGCGATACGGCACCAATCCCCATCAGCCGGCCGCGTATTACAAGCCTGGCGACGCTTCCGGACTGGCGCTCGGCGCGTACACCATGCTGAAGACGGGCAAAAGCGGCCTGTCCCAGACCAACCTCGAGGATATGCATCACGCCATCGGCATCCTCAAATACATGGAACGCCCCACTTGCGCCGTGATGAAGCATTGCAACCCTTCGGGCGCGGCAATCAAACAGGACGGCATGAGCCTTGTCGAAGTTTATCAGCGGGCGCGCGACGCGGATGCGCAGGCGGCATTCGGCAGCGTTGTCGCTTTCAATGTTGAAGTAGACGCCGATACCGCGACGGAAATCATGCAGACCATTGTCGAAGGAGTTGTCGCGCCCGGCTTTTCCGAAACGGCCCTCGCAGTATTCAACGACTTTGACACATTCAAGCGGAATAAGGCCATTCGCATTGTGCGTACGCCCCCGTTCGACGGTCTGCCAAAGTATACAGACGATACGCCCAACGCCTGGGAAATAAAGGTGTTTGACGACGGGTCGGTGGTGCTGGCGCAACCCTATCTTTCGCGCCTGAAGTCAGCCAGTGACTTTATCGCTGCATACAACGACCATCCAAAAAAGGGGCGTATGGACATTGCGCGTCAACCAACAGCGCAGGAGTTGGACGATTTACTGTTCGCATGGCGGGTTAATCTGCATGTACGCTCGAACGGTGTTGTTATCGCGCGCAATGGCCAAACCCTCGCGGTGGGCACGGGCGAACAGGACCGCGTGGGCGCCGTGCAACAGGCCATCCTCAAGGCACAGTCAAAGTACCAGGGCAACGAATCGCTGACGGGCGCTGTGATGGCATCTGACGGCTTCTTCCCCTTCCGCGACGCTGTGGATGCCGCAACCGAAGCGGGCATCACCGCCATTGCACAACCTGGCGGCAGCGTGAACGACTACGACGCCATCGCGGCGTGTAATGACAAAGGCGCCGCCATGGTATTTACCATGGAACGCTGCTTCTCGCATCACTGAGCCACGGCGCCAGAATTGCTGGCGGCATTACATCCGCAACTCAAGCGCTTCTCTGCGCCCCATCTATTTATGGGGCGCAGAGAAGTATTGCGTTTGAGGAACTGCGCAGTTTCCGTTTCGCGCAGGGCACAAAACTGTCGCGTTATTTCTTCGCGGCAGGCTTTTGCTTGGCGGTGGGCTTCTTCTTCGCTGCGGGTTTCTTCTTTGCCGCAACCTTCTTCGCAGCAGGCTTCTTCTTCGCTACGGCCTTTTTCTTGGCGGCGGGCTTCTTCTTTGCCGCAACTTTCTTCGCTGCAGGCTTCTTCTTTGCTACAGCCTTTTTCTTGGCGGCGGGCTTCTTCTTTGCCGCAACTTTCTTCGCTGCGGGCTTCTTCGCTACAGCCTTCTTCTTGGCGGCGGGCTTCTTTTTCGCCACGGCCTTCTTCTTCGCAGCAGGCTTCTTCTTCGCTGGGGCCATTTTCGTTTCTCCTTTTGTTGTTTTGGCCTTCTCCCACTTGATCAATAATTCGGCACACCCGTAAAAAACGGGCGGCCAAAACGTTGCCGTCACCATAACGAACAACGTCGAAAACAGGCGCATACCTGTTAACGTCACAACAACAGATCACGCAATTTCTAAGAACACTACTGACGGCAGACATGCCGCCGCGTGTACTCCACAACGGGATCACGATTCAAGTAAAAAAAACCTGACAGCGAATTCAGCCGTCAGGCAAATACAATCTCTACATCTTCTGTTATCGAAGGCGTTGTAATACATCCAAAAGAAAAAAAACACAAGGAATCAGTCGCGCTGTTCACGCCGTAATCATGCGCCCACTGCGGAACCCTGTCAGCAATGGCGGCGCAGCGCGACAGGGCGCCGCTGAAAAAGACAACACGCAACACGCAAACCATACCGAGAAGAAAAACCGAGAACCCGCAAAGGGCGCACAATCCATCCATCAGCGTCTTCTCCCACAGCGACGAGATTTGCGCTTCAACATTCGAAACCGCATCTTCAAAACCCAACGCCTCATACGTAGCATGCCTTTGTTGTTAAGCGTCTCTTCCTGCGTACAGGTTACCGTACATGAAACCTTTACTTATTTGTACCAGACTTCAACTCAAAATACAAATATTTTTTCAATGCGATACGCGGTCCACATTTGAACGAACAGCAATTGCATTTCACGATGTAATCATAACAATAATCGAACGCCCGCGCAACATCTTGACACATTTTTTTTGATCCATGCCGAACGGTATCGCCGCCGTCAATGTTATGAGAAGTGCAACAGGCTGACAATAGCGATTCGTGTCCGCTTACAGTAACGTTATGATCTGTCTGTATTGGACTAACGGCTGCGCCGGCGATAAAGGAAATATATTGTGTCGGTGTTTACGCTTACCGTCATTGCCAGCTGTCGCGCTGACCATGGAACAGTAGAAACCCATGCGACACGGCGTCCTATGCAACTGCGTTTTTAAGCAAGACGCCTTCCTTTTGTCTGGCGTACTGGATTCTGGTAAAGTAGCCTGCAATGCCTGTCTTGTTGCATTGTGACATGCAGGCAGAAGCATGCTCCATAAACGAAGGGATGCGTTATGACACATACACAAATGCTGGCGATTGGCTGCGCCGCGATTCTGTTTCTGCCGCCGTTATTATTGGCTGGCATTGTTTCCTTCACTGCGCTCGTATTGAATCCACGCACTGGCGCGGCCACCGACTATCACACCAGCGCGCTACTCTCCGCCACACCGCCGCCCCTGATAGAGCCGACCACGTTGAAAATTGTTACCTTCAACATTGCTTGCGCGTATCTGTTTACATCGAACCGTCCCGAACGCATGCGCGAGATAGGCCGTGTGCTGACGGAACTTGATCCGGACATTGTTGGCATACAAGAATCATTTGTCGCAAAAGACCGTGAGATACTGTTGGAGGCGTTGTCCGAGTCACGTTTACAGTATCATGCGGACTATCCGGCGGCGACCGTGGGCAACGGACTGCTCACCCTCAGCGCTTATCCCATTGTGGAAAACTACTTCCATCGCTTTCGCGTCAACAACCCCTGGTACAAAATGCATCAGGGCGACTGGTGGGCGGGCAAGGGGGTGGGCCTTGCCCGTATTTTATTGCCCGACGGCGCTGTTGTAGATTTCTACAATACCCATGCGCAGGCAGGACGCGGCGACGCCGCCAATGCCGCTGTACGATTCGAGCAGATGGGAGAACTGGCTGCGTTTATGAACCAGTCGCGCACCGGCGTCGGCCCTGCGTTCATCGTGGGCGATTTTAATACGCGCATGGGACGGTCTGATCTGGAACGGGCCATGTCCGAGGCCGGGTTGCTGTGCGCCATGACCATTGAGTCCGGCATAGATTTTATCTTTGCCGCTGAAGATAAACGCTATAACGTTGAAACGCTTGACACCATCGCCATCACCGGAGAGACGCGAGGAAGCAAAGGCGCCTTATTCCTGAGTCGCGCGCCCACGCCGCGAGAACTGTGGCGCATCCTTTTTGGTCCCGGCGAAATGACCACGCTGAGCGACCATAAAGGTTTCATGTCCACCATACGCATCCATCCGCAATGAGTGCGGTACGCTGACGTGTGAACAACATATCACTACCGCTTCTTGCTGGCGAAGATGAAGGCAAGCGATAAGACGCTAGCTAACACAAGGATAGCCTCATGGATTCTACCGCATTGCCGCTTACCGTACACGCGATTGGACACGGGCATATTGATCCTACCTGGCTCTGGCGTTGGACGGAAGGTTATGAAGAGGTACGCGCCACGTTTCGCAGCGCCCTGGATAGAATGGATGAAACGGAAGACTTTATTTTCTCAGCAAGCAGCGCCTGTTTTTATCAGTGGATCAAAGAGTGCGACCCGGAACTCTTCGAGCGCATCAAGGCGCGTGTTAAAGAAGGGCGTTGGGAAATTACGGGGCCGTTCTGGGTGGAACCCGACTGCAACATTCCTTGCGGCGAATCACTGGTGCGCCACGGCTTGTATTCACAACGTTTCTTCGAGCGGGAGTTTGGGCGTCGCGCCGTGGTGGGTTTTAACCCCGACGCTTTTGGTCACGCCGGTTCCCTGCCGCAAATCCTCCAGAAACTTGGCGTTCACTACTATGTCTATATGCGGCCGGCGCCCGTGTGGGAAATGGAATATCCTGACGGCACGCTTTTTTTCTGGCAGTCACAAGACGGTTCGCGTGTGCTGGCGGCGCAAATCCCGATCGGATACGATGGCAGTGAAAACAATCTGCGCGAAAAGGTCGAAGGGTTGCGGCGTTATCCTTTTCTGACAGCGGGACAACGGCACATCCTTTGTTTTTACGGCGTCGGCAATCACGGCGGCGGCCCCACGCGCAAAGCGATTGCGCTGCTGGAATCCTTGCGCGACGAAGCCTCCTCAGACTACACCGTGCAATTTTCGAGCATGGAAGCGTTTTTTGAGGCATTCAAAGGGGACACGGATGAATCGAATATTCCGGTGATGCAAAATGAACTGCAACATCACGCCCGCGGTTGCTACAGCGCCCACAGCGAAATGAAACGACTGAACCGACAGGTTGAGCATGCACTGATGAGCGCTGAGCGGTTTGCTACTGTTGCGTGGCTGCTGGGCGTTCATCCTTATCCGCACGACGCCTTTGCCAGGTGCTGGCAGGACCTGCTCTACAATCAGTTTCATGATATTATCGCGGGAACCAGTCTGGAGTTGTCTTATGAAGACACCCGGGACCAGCTGGGCGCAGCACGCCATCGGGCCGATGTAATCGCCAACGCGGCCATACAATCCATTGCGCGAAACATAGATACATCGGCTGCGGGGAACACTATTGTAGCCATCAATCCGTTGCCCTGGCCGGTGAGCGCGCCGCTGGTCGCCCCCTCGATAACGGAACGCGGCATTGGGCGTTCCTATCACATCGTGAACGAAAACGAGGAACTGATCCCAAGCCAGGAGATACGGGGTGAACGCATAGACCATCGGCGCCGCGCCTTTCTTGCCGCCATTCCCGCGATGGGCTATCGTGTCTTTCACGCCCGACCGGAATCGCGCCGCTATAAACACGCGCTGCCCCTGGCGTATGGGCGGGATTTTCTGGAAAATATGTGGTGGCGCATCGAGTTTGATACGCACACGGGCGCGATCACACGCTTGTTTGACAATACGCTCAAAATGGACGTTGTCACAGACGGCGCAGTGCTTGCCGCCATGGTGGACAACAGCGATACATGGGGGCACGACCTCACGGAATTTCGGGTGGAAGCGGGACGCTTCTCGGCCGTGGACATGCGCGTGGTGGAGGCGGGCGAAATTATGGCCACCCTGCAAATTGTATCGCGTTACGACAGGTCGGAGGCCATCACAGAGTTTACCGTGTACCGCGACATCAATCATATCGAATACGCCATGCGCGTTAACTGGCAACAACAGTATCAAGCGCTAAAACTTGGTTTCACAACACGCATTGAAGACGGCGCGGCCGTGTACGAGGTCCCGTATGGATTTCAGGAACGTACTGCGGACGGCTGCGAGGAGCCTGGCCAACAGTGGTTCGACTTGACGGGAACCATTGAAGGACGCCCTTACGGACTGGCCATACTGAACGATGGGAAATATGGTTTTGACGTAAAAGACGGCGTCATGCGTGTAACACTGTTGCGCAGCCCGGCCTATGCCCACCATGACAATGGACGCTTTGAAGAGACGGCCCGGTGGCCCATCATGGACCAGGGCTGGCATCAGATGCGGTTTGCCTTGATGCCTCATGAAGGCGACTGGCGCGACGCGCGCGTAGTGAAACGCGCCTGGGAATTGAACGCGCCGCCCATTGCCCATATCGAATCCGCCCATCCCGGCCACCATAAGTTACAGGCTGGATTATTTGGCACGGAGTCAGACAACATCTTGTTAAGCGTTATCAAATGCAGCGAGGACGGTGAAGACATTATCATACGCGGCTACGAAACAGCGGGACGGCAGACGGAAACGCGTCTGCATTTGCCCTATTTCGACAAGTCCTATGACATACATTTTGATCCGCACGAGATCAAAACCTTGCGTGTCAACAGAGCCGCGTGGATAATAAAGGAAGTGAACCTGCTCGAAGAATAATATAGCGAGCACAGCCAACAACGGGAGACAAGACCCATTAGCATCATACCCTTCCCACGGAGAAAGAACATGCGTATTGAACGAGTGGAAGAAATCTGTCTGAATTGTCTGCGCGACGCCGAGAGTCCGCTGGTGCCTGTCACTGAACTGTATCAACAGTGTGTAGACACGGAAAACGCGGGACACGTGTTGACCGAGGAGGCGTTGCTTCAATTTCTGCGTGGCCATGCCGATGTTGTCGTTGTTGAAGGCATTGGAGAAGACGATTCCGTAGAGGCGGCTGTCTTTGATAAAATCGGCATCGTTTCGGGAGCGCACGCCATGTTGGAGAGTCGCGTTCCCACCCGCGACGAAATGAAGGAGATGCTGGAGATACAGTTAGCGCACATGCGAGAGAACCTGAAAGCCGCGCTGCAACAGGCCCAGCAAAACAAAGACAAAGCAAAAGCCGATAAGATAGAGGCGTTAATAGAAAATACCGACGCCATCAATGAACGACTGCAGGAATTCTAACCCGGATATTTCACCAGATTTCTGTTGCGCCTGCGAATCTTACGCCATCGCAGCCACTTTGCTTGCCCGCCGACTTCGAAGTGTCCCGACACGCTGTCAGCCGGCGGCCTGCGCAAAATGGCTGATCTGACGCAATCTTCGCAGGCTCACGACGAAGCCTGGTGAAATATACGGGCTAATAACAACCTTCACGCAACCGTGTAAATACAGATTCCGTCCCGCATGGTCCTGCACGCCGCGCCCTTGGCCACCAGATGACGCAAATGCGCCGCTGCCTCGCCAACGGCGAACCACTGCTGCATGAGCGGAAAATGATCCCACGATTCGGCTACAAAATCCCAGCTCATCCGCGTGGCCATTTCGTATGCCGTATTAACACCTGTTTTCAGGAGGGTCATCACCTCTGCCTCGCGTATTTGATGATGTTCCCGCAGTTCGTGGATACGTCCTTTCAAGTCGCTGAACACGCGCCGATGCCCAGGCAACACCAGGGCAACGTCTAACTCGTACACTTTGTCCAAACTTTGGAGGTAAGCGCCGAGCATATCCTGGTCGTCCAGCATGCCCGATATGTTCGGCGTGATGTCGCCCAGCACGTGATCGCCAGACAGCAATATCTTTTTGTCCGGCTCATAAAGACAGAGATGTCCCGGACTGTGCCCAGGGGTCTGTATACAGGTAAAACGATAGGCGCCCACCTCAATAATATCCCCGTCATGCAGGACAGCGAACTCCGGATAGCGCAAGGGGCCATACTTGATGCCCGGATGTTGTTTCAGCCCCTCCTCAAGTCTGTTGTCTGGAAACCCGCACACCCGCGCGCGCTCGAGCATCCCGGAAATAAAGTCAGCCGTCTTGAATTTTCGCGTCCACACCGCCTCGGGTTCGTTGAAGTATACGCGGGCATCTGATGCGGCAAGAGTTGCCACCAGTCCCAGGTGGTCCGCATGAAAATGGGTGATTAAAAAATCGGTGCGCGTCAGATCAACGCCAATCGCACCCAAGCCCGTCTCCAGCGCCGCACGACATTCGGGCTGGTTCATGCCGGTATCCACCACCAGGGCGCGTTCGCCGCCCGTAACAACATAGGAATTAAGTGAACGCAGCGGATTATTGGGCAACGGCACTTCGATGCGGTATAGATCGGAACGTATGGTTTCAAACATAAGCGGTCTGTCCTTCCCTCAACGGAGATAAGAGGTTGATCCCTGTCACGTGATGATACCAGATGGCAAAGGACACACAAATATGAGCTCTATCATTTGTTGCACCGACAGGAAAACCTCGTTGGACTAAGGGCCTGTACAGAAAGGTGGACCGGCTCACAGCAAGTAGGCTGTCCCGCGCCGATTACAGCCCTTCATCGGCGGAGAACAGCTCAATGGGGCGGGAAGCGTTTATGATTGCCTTGATTACCGGAGGCGGGATATGCGGCGCGGCCACCATAATCAGGGGCGTCACGCCCGTTTGCGCCTCGTAGTCATCTGCGGAGGCGATATACTTGGGAATATCGCTTGATTTAAGCGCGGCCGTGACTTCGAGCAGAATATGGGTCCCGTCGCCGCGTATGACAATATCCACTTCCCGGTTGCCGTAGTAACCGCGCTTGACGCTGTAGTTTGTTTCGCCGAGTACGCCCTGCAACGTGTTGCGCATGGTGGCTTCGTTCTGAATGCCCCAGCGCGAACCAAGCGCTGATATGCTGTCTCGTATTTCCTTAAAGCCAAGGTGCATGGTTCGAACGGTTTCTTTTTGCGCTTCGGCGAGTTCCTCGACACGGCTCTCCGTACGTTTTTGCGCTTCTGCGAGTTCCTCGACACAGCTCTCCGTACGTTTTTGCGCTTCTGCGAGTTCCTCGACACGGCTCTCCGTACGCTCTTGCGCCCGAGCAAGTTGCTGCACCACGTCCTTCAACTCGGTAAAGTCTTCACGGAATACGCCGCGTTCCTCGCGAAGGGCCGTAACAAGATGCAGCAGAGGCGGCCGCAACTCCGCGGGAAATTCATCTATAATATTTATCACATGCACTTCTGTCTATCCTTGTAACTTTTCCACATACGTATTATACCTGATCCGCGCTCACCCGTAAAAAAAGTACGCGTCAATTCATTCAGCGATATGCAATAAAGACTCTTTGTAAATGATAGCGCCATTGCACGGGTTTCTTTTTTACGCTTCTTCCGGCCTCGCAATTGGCAATACGACTACGGTTGCTCGCAGTGCGATTCGTTTTCAAAGGCAAGCGCAGCCGTTGGACAGGCGCGTACACACGCTTCGGCCACGGAACCCAACCCCGCTTGAAGGGTTGCGCCCAGGGCGGCGCGTACACGCGACTTTACGCCTCGCCCGGCAATAGTCATTCCGGGGTCAATGCCGTATTTACGGGTGAGAGCAATGCACACACCGCACTTGATACATTTCCCCGGTTCGAACAAAATGGCGCCGGCTCGTTCAATAGGCAGAATAATGCGGTGTGGTAGATTGCGTTTGCCGCCGAGGGTCACGCCGTATTCTTCAGCATAAAGACGCAGCTTACAGGTGGTCGGTTGCAGACAGTCACAATGCAGGCATCGCGCCGCTTCTTTTTGCGCGGCACAAGAAAGTTCAGACGCATTGCCATCTGGCGCCGCATTCATCCCCGCGCGCGACACCATGAACAACGCGTGTTGTCCTTCGCATTCATGGCATCTCTCTTTTCGCTCGACGGCATAGGCTTCCAGGTCGTTTTCCTCAAGGCGGCCAAGGCGCGAGTTAAACATGCGTTTTTCCTGATACTCCTCACCGGCAAACAATGCCTGGACACGCCATGCGGCACGCTTGCCCGCTGCTACCGCACGGACAGGCATTGTTTCTTCACGAGCGCCTATTATGCGTTCGTGGTTGGGCGTTTCAGCATCTTTGATCGCGAGGATTACGGCGTCGTTCTCTTCGAGGCACGTTGCCAGCGTCATAACGCTCTCTGACTGGCCCGATTCGTTCATATCCACATCCGTAGCGAGAAATGTCGCCACATTCCATATTTTCAGGAAAGCAAACTCCGCTTCGCGGATGGCATCCGGGATGCTGTCGTCCAGGCCGGGACACACCCGGTCCTCCCTTTCGTAAAGGCGGCAGGCGTGGCCGTGCTGCGCCAGGACGCGCGCAGCGGCGAGTCCCGCGAGTCCGGCCCCGATAATAGCCACTGATTTTCCGGATGCCGGCTGTGGCTGTTCCAACTTTTCGGGAAAGGTTTCTGCCGCGCCGCCATGACAGGCGCGTATTGCGAGCGCCTGGTCGTATTGCCCGCGCCGGCATATCTTCTGGCAAGGGGCGGTACAAATGCTGCCCAGTATGCCGGGAAAAATCAGGTCTTCCCGCGCGATGGTTGCGGCGTCTGCGCCCTCGCCCTGTTGCAGCCGCCGAAGCATTTGCGGCACACGCAGTCCCGCGGGACACGCCCGCTCACAGGGCCCCTCGCAATCTCCGGCGTGTTCCGCGAGCAGCAGCGCCAAGGTGTCTCGACGCAACGCGCATATTTCATCGTCATTCGTGACAATGTCCATCCCCTCCTCGGCGGCGGAAGCGCAGGCGAGCAGCGTCTTTCCGGCGGCGGCGTTCCTGACCACGCATATCATGCAAGAGGTGAGCGCCCCAGTTTCAGGATGATGGCAGAGCGTGGGAATGGCAACGCCTGCCTCGCGGGCCGCTTCCAGCACGGTGGCGTTTTCAGCCGCGTCCACTTCGCGTCCATCTATTTTAAGTCGGGGCATTTATTCCACCTTTACTGCGTTTACGGGACACACGTCAACGCAGCCGTTACACTGAACGCATGTTTCCTGGTCAATCAGATGGGCTTCATACGGCGTCGCTGTAATCGCGCCAGAGGGACAGGCCTGTGCGCATTTGGTGCAGCCGATGCATGTGTCGGCGTCTATGGTGTACGTAAGCAAGGGGCGACACTTCTTGGCCGGGCAACGTCCGTGGATATGCGCCTCGAATTCGTCCCGGAAATGACGCAGCCCGGTAAGCACCGGGTTGGGCGCGGTCTTGCCGAGGCCGCACAGGCTTTGTTGTTGGATGACTTCGGCCAGCCGCGTGAGGGCGTCAAGGTCCACTGTATCGCCCCTGCCCGCGCAAAGGTTGTCGAGCATGGTCAGCAGCTGCGCGGCGCCCACGCGACAGGGTACGCATTTGCCGCAGGATTCCATTTGCGTAAACTCGAGGAAGTAACGGGCCATCTCGACAATACAGTCGGTGTCGTCCATGACAACCAGGCCGCCTGATCCCATCATGGCGCCCGCTTCAGTCAGCGCTTCATAGTCCACAGGCAGGTCGGCCAGCGACGCGGGGATGCAGCCGCCCGACGGGCCGCCTATCTGTACAGCCTTGAACGTGTGCCCCTCGGTAACGTCGCCGCCGGCCTCTTCCACAATCTGGCGGATGGTCATGCCCATGGGCACTTCGATGAGGCCGCCATGATTGATTTTCCCGGCCAGCGCGAAAACTTTCGCGCCCGGGCTGGTTGGCGTACCGAGGGCCGCGAAGGCTTCCGGACCGTTCCGGAATATCCAGGGGACCATGGCCAGCGTTTCCACATTGTTCACCAGCGTGGGTTTGCCGTTCAGGCCGCTGTAGGCCGGGAAGGGTGGACGGAACCGGGGCGAAGGGCGTCGCCCCTCGAGCGACACAATCAGGGCGCTTTCCTCGCCGCATACAAAAGCGCCCGCGCCTTCGCGCACTTCAGCGTCGAAAAACCGTCCGTCTCCAAGCGCGTTATCTCCGAGCAGACCGGCATTGCGACATTGATCCAATGCAAGGCGCGTACGCTCCACGGCCATGGGGTATTCAGAGCGCACATAAAATATACCTTGTTCCGCGCCAACTGCGGCCGCGGCGATGAGCATACCTTCAATGACCCGGTAAGCGAAGGACTCTAGTAACATGCGGTCCATGAACGCGCCCGGGTCGCCCTCGTCGCCGTTGCAAATAATATATTTCGTGCTGTTGACGGCATTGCGTACGATACGCCATTTCTCCGCTGTAGGGAATCCCGCGCCGCCGCGCCCGCGCAAGCCGCTTTTTTCAATCACGTCAATGATGGCATCGCCATTGAGGGGCGCGCCGGGTTCCGCTGCGGCCATGTCCAGGCAGCGGCGCAGCGCGGCGAAGCCGCCGAGCCGAATATATTCTTCCAGATCGGCGGGGTTCGTCTCGCCCGAGTGTTCCGTAGCGATGCGACATTGTATGTTCAGGAAATGGGTGATATCCGGTTCACGCGGCGCGACACGGCGCACAGGCGATTCGCTTTCACCCGCGTAAAGTTTTTCCAGGCGGCGTTCGGCGGCGGCGCGCAGTCGTCCAAACGCGCCGGGCGGTGGGATATGCCGCAGCAGGATGTCACTCACGGCGTCGGTCGTCACTTTGGTATAGGTGTAAATCTCTTCATCGGGCACAGCAATTTCGATGAGCGGGAGCAGGTGACATAACCCCACACAACTGACTGGTTTCACAACAGCGGGCAACCTGTAACGCGCCAGCGTTTCGTCCACCACATCACGGATGCGTCCGTTGCCGCCGGCGATACAACACGAGTCAAGACATATCCTTATTTCCGGCGGCGCGTCCGGCAGGGGACGGGGCCGCCCTTTTTCATCGGCCGCAGCCGCAGTGGCGCGTTCAAAGTCTTCGATCATTTCAAGGACGGTATCCGGTCGCACATGGCCGTAGGTGATGCCGTCAATCTGTACGGCGGGCGCCAGTGTGCAACAGCCCAGACATTGCACCTTCTGTACCGTATATTGACCCCGCGCATCGGTATCCGCGCCCGGCGCAATGTCCAGCGCTTTGAGTGAAGCGTCAAAAACGCGCTCGGCGTCTTTCAGATGGCAGGCGGTGCCGTCGCACACGCAGATGGTATGCCGCCCGCCGGGAGTATCGCGAAACATGGGGAAGAAAGACGCGACGCCGTCGAGATCAGCGGGGGTTATCTCCGTAACGTCGCTGATGCGGCGCAACGCCTCGGGCGGCAGCCAACGAAAAAGGCGCTGCACGTCCTGCAGGATGGGCAACAGCGCCTGTCTGTCTCGTCCATGTGTTTCGATAATGCGGTCAACTTCGCGCAGGTCAACATCCATGGCTATTATTGTTCCTCAATGCAGATCAGCGACGTCTCCGTACGCGCGTAAATGCGCCCATTTACAAACGCCGGCGTGGCCACGGTTGTTTCTTCGAATGTGGGGCGGGCAATCTCTTTGTATTCCTCTGCGTTTTCAAAAATCAATACGCGCCCGTCCATGTCTATGGCATAGATGCGATTGCCCACCAGGATAGGCGAGGCATAGAAGGGTTCGTCATGTTCATGGACCCACACGATTTCGCCATCCTCCGGACGCAGCCAGACGATCTCGCCGCGCGAGGTAAGCAGGTAAAAAAATGTATCCGTGGCGAGAGGACTGGCCACGTCCGGCAGGGACTCATAGAATTGCCACAGGATTTCGGGTTCGGCGTCCCCGTCGGCATCGGCGTCCGGCAGGCGAATAGCGGAGGCGTCAGCGTATTCGTTTGCCACGAAAAACAGACCCGCGCCGTAAGCCGGGCTCGGGCCAACCTCGCCCGCAAGAGAGTCCACCGACCACAGCAACGCGCCCGTGCGCGGGTTATACACGTCCATGTCGCGTGTGGACACCACCACCAGCAAAGGCGCATCGGGCATACCCACTAGAATAGGCGACGCCCACGAGATGCGTTCGCGCTCCTGTTTCCAGACCTCAGTTCCGTCGCGCAGGTCAAAAGCGAACAACGCGCCCTCCTGGCGCTGGTCATATTGCACGATGAGCAGGTCTTCGTAAATAATCAGCGACGATGAATGGCCGTAATGGTTATCGGGAACGCCCAAATGCTTTTCCCAAAGAATACCGCCGTTGTGATCGAGGCAGGCCAGGTGGCCCGTGCCGAAGACAGCGCAGACGACATTGCCTTGCGCCGCCACGGTGGGCGCGGCCCAGCCTGTGTCGTCGTTCACACGGGGCGGTTCCACCGGTATACGGGTTCCGATGGGCGTTCGCCACAGTAGATCGCCCGTATCAGCGTCAAAAGCGTACACTTCACGGCGGTCCTCATCGGCGCCGCTCAGGTAAACCCGGTCGCCCCAGACCACCGGCGAGTTGAACCCCGGCAAGGGCGGCGCGACTTTCCAGCGGATATTTTTGCCCGACGCAACGTCCCAGCTGGTAGGCGCGTTGGTATGCCGTGCAACGCCATAGCCGCCCGGCCCCCGGAAAGACGGCCATTGGTCAAGCGCCTCTTCCCATGAGGGGACGACCAGTTCCAAGTCTTCTGGCGCGGCAATGGCTTCTTCCTCGGCGGCGGCCAGTTCGGCTTCCGTCGGCAATGGAATATCGAGACGGGTGAACACGGCGGCGAGCAACGCGGCGAAAAGCCACAAGCCGCCCATGAACATCAGCAACTCACGCGCCCGGGCCTGATCCGTCCAATAATACTTCTGGGGCGTTTCGGCGGTGGGCGCCGGCAACCGGGGCCGACAATTGGCGGCGACGCGCAACGCCGCAGCGAAGGTCAACCCCGCAATCAGCGCCAACAGTCCGCCGATGCGCAGCATCCGCTGACTGGTGAAAAATGCGGCGCGCGCCAACAGGTCCAGATTTCGGATGGCGTCAATGGTTTCAGCATCCGTTTCAGATGAACCGGTCACTTGCGAACGCAACCGCGCCAGATCGGGATGCTCGAGTGTATCAATACCGCGAACCTGCCAGTAATTGACAATCAGCAGCGACGATACAACAAGACAAAATAAACCGGACACTGTTGCAACAACAACAGCCGCGCGCAGTAGTACGTCGTTGGTCTTAAAACGTGTTTGTTCTTTTTGCATTGTATTCCTTGCTAACGCCCACCAGGGAATATAGATCATCGTTATAACGCGCGTACAAGGCGGCTAGTATAACACAGCATTTTAATTGTTGAACAAGAGCCTAAGAACGTGCTGATTATTTCTCCGGCGGCTCGACTGGACAATACTTGAAGCAGCGGGCGCAGCTGAGACACGCCCCCTTGTCTATGGTGTAGTCGCGGGCGTGACGCAGCACGGACAGGCGGAACAGGCGCGCGCACAGGGCGATGCCCATAAACGCGCCCAGTGCGGCGCCGGCGACCTTAAAGCGTTCATTGAGCGCGTGGGCCTCGGCATAAAGGACAGTTGCGGGTTCGTCGCCTTCGCGGAAGGCCTCGCTCTCTGTGGTCATTTCATCGTAAACGCCCGCTTCTTCGGCGGCGATGCGCTCGGCGAGGCGCACGGTGGGATGCATGCGCGACAACGTGGGATGAGCGCTCCATCCGATGCCCGCCGCGAACAAAATGGCTATCGGCGCGACAAGCAGCAGTTTGCCCAGCCGCAGCGCCCCTGCCCTGCGCGGTTCGGCGTCGGCGGGTTCAGGCGGAATAATGGCGTTATAAGGGCACGCGTTTTCACACAGGCGGCATTGTACGCATTCATCGGGCGTGATGGTAGCGTGACGCCGCGCAAAGATGGCGATCCAGCGCAGCAACACGCCGTAGGGGCATAAGTAGCGGCAGTAGGGACGGGCAATAAAAATGCCTGCGCCCAGGATAATCCCGCCCGCCAGAAGCATGTTAAAACTGCCGCCCAATCGGAAGAATCCGACAAAGGGGTCATAGCGGCATATAAGGAACCCGGCGCCCACGGCCACGCCCATTACGGTGATGCCGAGATAGAGATAGGCGAGCATGCCCAGCGCGGCATCCACCGGCTTGGGCACCTGCACCGGATGCACCGCGAAGATTTCCTGGGCAGCGCCCAACGGGCACGCCGCCGCGCAGAACACACGTCCAAAATACAAGGCGGCAACAAGGGGCAACAGAAAGAAAGCGGCCACCAGAAACGTCAGCACATGGCCGGTGCCGATATAGGCGTTTAATACATTTTGCAGTGAACCCACCGAACAGACGCAGCCCTGCCGATAAAAACCGAAGTAGGCCAGCGCAAAGAAGGACAGGGCCAATACCCAGTTGCGCGACCGGCGGCGCAGTACAGCCCACGCCGTGAGCGCCAGTACTCCTGTCAGCAGCGCAATATCCAGCCAGGGCGGCGTCAATGCGTCCGGCGGCAGGTGCATGTCTTCGTGTTCGTAGCCCGTGCTGAACTCCGGCATGGGGAACCGAAACTCCGCGTTGGCCGTACCAGTCAATAACGCCGACCATAAAAGCAGGAAGAGCACTACCCTTCTGTATACTATAGCGCGTTTCCCCATGGCCATCAGGCGCCTTCCCCAGCGTTTTCATCGTACTTCAATACATAGGCGCGGCTCAGCGGGATACGTTCGATGGCGTTCGAGGGACAATCGCGCGCGATGGCGCATTCATTACAGTGAGCGCAGAGATCGCGCTTGATTTGCAGATAAAGCGACCCGTTGCCAAACTGGCCGCAGCCTTTCACGCATTTCCCACAACCGATGCACAAGTCCTCGTCAATGGAATAGGCGAAATAGGGTTCTTCCACAAAACGGCGCGTAATGGCTGCTGTGGGGCAGAGTTCGTTCTCGGCGCCCGTGTCCAGCGCGGGCGCGGCGGGTTGCAGATAGCCGCTGCACAAGTCGCAGTAGCCGCATATCTTTGTGGCGTGTACACATTTCACCGCCGAGGGGTTCAGTACGCAGTGCGTGGCGCAACGACCGCATTGGGTGCATTTGTGTGGGTCTATCTGCCACACCCACTTTTCCGCCGACGGCGATGCGGCCATCCAGACCCCGCCGCCAAGAGCGGCCACGGCGGCGGCGCGTATGAATTCGCGGCGGCCAGGTTTCGTCTCCGTACTCATTCTTTTTCCTTTCCTGCGTCAATCGGCTCAAAGACCAGTATGGCGCGCAAGGGGCCGTGCAACACCAGGATACGGTCATTGGTGTCCACGGCCAGGTCGCGAATGGGCGCCGGGTCAGCCGGGAACTCCGCGGCGTTCCAGCCCGCGTTCAAATGTTCCGACGTTGCCGCCACGCCGGCAAAGGAGCGGTCGGCGGCAAAGGTCTTCACGCGATTGATGCCCTTCTCCGCTGTTACCAACGTACCGTTGCTCTTAAACGCAATATGGATGGGATTGCAGCAGCCGGGAAACTGATGCGTCGCGAAACCCGGCTGATGCCAGGCGGTCAGCAACGCGCCGTCCGCGCGGTATTTTTCCACCCCGAGTTTTCCCGGGTTGGAAACCCACAATGCGCCCATTGCGTCAAAGGCCACATCCAAATAGTGACTTGGAACAACGAATCCGATACTATCCCGTTCAGGATCGCGCTCACCGATTGTATTTAGTATTTGACCGTCATGGGTATAGCGATAAACGCGCGCATTGCCCGCATCGGCGACAAACACATGGTTTTCATCCACCACAATTTCGGTGGTCCAGGCGCGTTCGCCCAGGGTTTCCCAGTTGGTGTGATGTTCTCCCGTGTCGCTGAATACAGCCAGATGGTCGCGCATACCGAGATACATCGTACCGTCCGGCGCTACGGCAACACAGTCAGGGCGCCCATCAATCTCATGGCGCGCCTGTTCGCGTCCTGTTTCGTCCAGCATGAGCAACGCCCCCTCGCCTGTTGCCCACAGGCGACCTTCGCTGTCTACAGCGAGTCCGGAGGGATTGTCCAGTTCCAGCGCGATGCGCGCCGTCTCATGGTAGCGCACATCGTCATCAGCCACGGCCTCGTAGCGCGAAACATCATATACCAGCGCTTCGCCCGGTTCGTCGGGACGGTCCGTCATGAACAGCGCAAGCGTCAACGCCACCACCGCGATGGCGAGAACCGCCCACGCCCAGTCAGGTATCATTCTTTGTTGTTTATGCTGCATGGGATTTTCTTTGTAAGGAAACATCCCTGTTCCGGTATATTATTTCGCGCCGCTTTTCACGGATAAACAGCGCTATGGTGTGTCATACGCCTCAATCTTGTTCAGCAAGACGCGCGGCACGGTCGGCCACATTGAGCGCGTCAAGCAAGTCATCGAGGTCGCCTTCAAGAATCTCGCGCAATTTGTAAAGCGAGAGTTGGATGCGATGGTCAGTGACTCGGTTTTCGGGGAAATTATAGGTGCGGATTTTTTCGCTGCGGTCGCCCGTACGCACCTGGCTGCGGCGGTCCTCGGCGCGCGCGTCTGCGCCCTCACGAATTTTGATGTCCAGCAACCGCGCGCGCAACACGCGCAACGCCTGCGCCTTGTTTTTGTGTTGCGATTTTTCGTCCTGGCACATCACGACCAGGCCGGTGGGCTTATGGGTAATGCGCACGGCGGAATCAGTGGTGTTTACGCTCTGACCGCCCGGCCCCGAGGAACGGTACACGTCAATCTGCAAATCGTTGGGGTCAATGGCGACATCCACTTCCTCCGCTTCAGGCAGCACGGCCACTGTCACGGCGGATGTGTGAATGCGCCCCTGCGTTTCCGTGTCAGGCACGCGCTGCACCCGATGTACGCCGCCCTCCCATTTCATCAGGCTGTACACGCTGTCGCCAGTGATTTGGAAACAGACTTCCTTGAATCCGCCCAGTCCCGTGGGATTCGAGTTCATCACCTCGATTTTCCAGCCGCGAATCTCGGCAAATCGGGAATACATGCGGAACAGGTTGGCGGCAAACAAGCCCGCTTCTTCTCCGCCGGTGCCCGCTCTTATCTCCACGATGGTATTCTTTTCGTCGTTGGGATCCTTAGGCACGAGAAGCAGACGTAATTCCTCCTCGCGTCCTTCCAACGACACCTTCAACCGGTCGTACTCTTCGTGAGCAAACGCGAGCATTTCCGGATCGGTTTCATCGCGGATTACCCGCTGTGCCTCACGCAACCCTTCTTCCTCGCGTTGATATCGCGCAAATGCCTGCACCAGGTCAGACAGCTCCGCATATTTGCGGGCGTGTTTCTGGTACACATCGGGATTCATGGCCACTTCGGGCGTGGCCATGGTATCAGCCAGACGCTGATGATCGGCTGTAAGCGCCTCGAGTTTCTCGCGCAATCGCGCTTCCATGAACGATTATTCGCCGGATTTTGCGGCGGCGCCAAACTTCTTCTGAAACCGTTCCACGCGCCCTTCACTGTCCACAAACTTCTGTTTGCCTGTGAAAAACGGATGGGAATGGCTCGAAAGATCGAGGGTGTACAGCGGATATTCCTTGCCTTCATATTCGGTTGTACGCGTGGTCTCCACCGTCGAGCGGGTCAACCACTTGACGTTTGCGCCAACGTCCATGAATACGACTTCGCGATAATTCTCGGGATGAATGCCCTTTTTCACGACCTGTATCTCCTTAAACACGCTAACTCTATTTAACTGGGATTGGGGGGAAGGATAGACATGCGCCAACGCTGTAACGTTATTCCACATCACAGGCTAGCGTGCGTAGTGTACCATAGACACAGGCGGCTTCGCAACATGAGAACGGATGCATTCGGCCTTCTGTTTCTGCGCGTCCGCGTCTTCTTTTTGACGGAGCGAGTGTGGATGACCCCCGGCGACGGGCCGGGAAATTATTGGATAGGATGCTCTTGCAGCGATAGGGTATACTGCCGTTAATGTTTTTGTCTGCCGAACATACGGTAGATTTCAACTTTAATGCAAGCGTACGATGCGAAAGACAAGGGAGGTATCTACCATGTATTGCAGCCCATTCAATCAGGCATACAGAGCGCGCCTGTGCAGGACGCGTCTGGCGCTGTGTTTTCTGCTTGTTATGACGGCATGGCCGGGGGTTGGCCTGACGACGCCTTTTGAGACGGTGCTGGACACGGCGCTGGAGCATGACGACGGCGCGTTTCTGTGGTTTCACCCCCGAGCAACGGCGATACCCGACGCCGGCGAGGACGGGGCTCCTGCCGTAGTAATGACATTGCAGAAGCATTTGCAGGTATCGGATTTTTATTCAGGGTTGTACGCCATGTACAGCGACGATCTGGGCAAGTCCTGGACCGGCCCCGAGGCCATACCTGAACTGGCCTGGCGCGACGGCCCAGACGACACGATCCTGGCGGTGTGCGACGTAACGCCGGGATATCATCCGCCCACGGGCAAGGTGCTGGCCATTGGCGCACAGCTTTATTATCGCCCGGACGGGCAGCTGCTCGAGGGTGTCGCGCGTTCCGATCAGACGGCCTATGCCGTCTATGATCCCGAGACCCGATCATGGTCGGGCTGGCGCACGCTTGCCATGCCCGACGCTCGGAAGTTCAATTTCGCGCGGAACGCCTGCGCCCAATGGATTGTCGAGCCTGACGGGACGTTGCTTGTACCCTTGTATTTCGGCGAGAGCGCTGGACAGGATTTTTCCGTTACAGTGGCGCGCTGCGCTTTTGACGGCGAAACCCTGCGCTATGTGGAACACGGCACGGAGATGACCGTATCGGGCGGACGCGGCCTGTGCGAGCCGTCTCTGGCCCGCCATTATGACCGCTATTTCTTGACATTGCGCAACGACGCCCGGGGCTATGTTGCTGCAAGCGATGACGGGCTGCATTACGAGCCGATCCAATCCTGGCGGTTTGACGACGGCGAGGACCTGGGATCATATAACACGCAACAGCATTGGCTTACTCATACGGACGGGTTGTATTTGACCTATACGCGGCGGGGCGCCAACAACGACCATGTATTCCGCCATCGCGCGCCGCTGTTCATTGCCCGGGTTAACCCGGACACCCTGCGGGTTGTTCGTGATACGGAGCGGATACTTATCCCTGAGCGCGGCGCCACGCTCGGCAATTTCGGCGCGGCAGCCATCACGCAGGAGGAGTCATGGGTCACCGTGGGCGAGGGTGTCTGGAACGACGACATGCGCGCGCGCGGCGCGGCGGGCGCGTTGTATATTGCCCGGGTGCAGTGGACATCTCCGAACGACACCGTCATGTTTCCCGCGCCGACACAGCGCGCCCGGATGACGACAGTGGACCTGAATCAAGACGAAACGAAGACCATAGCACTGGTGGACGGCAGCGCAGCGACAATCACATTGCTGGGCGTTGCGGAGCAGCGCGACGCCATCCGCGAAGTGGTGCGCCACGCCGAGGCGTCACTGTGCGTGAACAGCGACACGGTTAGCGTGGCCTCGGGCCTTTACAATCTGCCTGTGCGGGCGGGCGGCGTGTGGGTGGACTGTCCCGTGACCCAGAGCTACAACCTGAACAGCGGCGACGACCGCTGGCGACTGGATAAGGACGCGCGCATCCGGCTATGGCCTGGCGATGGGCCGTTCACCGACCCCGACTCCTTCGTTTATCCCATACGCCAACGCTGGTATGCGTCGCAGACCTGGTTTGACAACGAGCCGGTGGACGGCGGCGCCGAAGTATCCAAAACAGTGTATTACCATTCCGGTATTGACATTGGCGGCGTGGACGGGCGCACCGAGATTGTGGCGGCGGCCGATGCGCTGGTGGTATCCGCGCGCGACGACACCCTGCCCGGCTTCCTTGGCGACACCCCTGTAAACCCCCGTTACGACGTGGTCTACCTCTATGACGAGCGCGGTTGGTTCTACCGCTACAGTCATTTTGACGCGATAGACGCCGCGATACAACCGGGCGTACGCGTCACCCGAGGCGCGTTGCTGGGACGGCTCGGCAAGGAAGGCGCCAGCGGCGGCTGGAGCCACCTGCACTTCGAGATCAAGACGCGCCAGCCAAGCAACGGATGGGGTACACTCGCCGCCAATGCGCTCATCCGCGAGGCTTACATGCGCGAATACGAACCGGACATCCTCGCTTGTGCGCGGCAGCGGCACTTGATTATGCCGGGCGACACAATCACGCTTGACGGATCGCGTTCATGGAGCCGCGACCCCATTGTCGCCTATCACTGGCAGTTTACCGACGGAGAAACGGCCGAGGGCGTACAGGTCGAGCGGCAGTACACCCGTCCCGGCAGGTTTAGCGAAATTCTGCGAATTACCGACGCGGCGGGACGGGTGGACTACGACTTTGCTATTGTGCAGGTACTCAATCCCGATGAGCCGCATCGTTACGCCCCGGGTCTGCACGCCGCGCATGAACCCACCCTGAATCTTCGCGCCGGCGATCCCGTTACCTTTTCAGTGCGCGCGTTCCGCTTCGGCGACGGCGAGGAGACGTGGGATTTCGACGATGGCAGCCCCACGCAACGCACCCGCTCGGGCATCAACAAAGACCCCCACGCGCCCGACGGATACGCTTTCATTGAACATCGCTATGCCGCGCCGGGCAGCTACATTGTCAGCGTATACCGCGAAGACACCGACGGCACACCCGCCCATGCTCATCTGCATGTTGTCGTGGAAGAGTAACGGCATCGGCCCGTTGTACCTCTGCGAGAACAGCGCCAAGGACGACGACAATATACCAGCGCCAACTTACACGTCTACGGTGGTGTTTTCTTCCATGACGGTGATATTTTTCACCCCCTCATCGTGGAGCCCGGAACGCAGCGCTTCCAGCGGTTGCTCTTCACCGTGTACCAGCAGTACACGTTTACGCCGACCTTTGCAATGAGCGCCAAAAGTAATCAGTTCGTTGCGGCCCGCATGGGCGCTGAACCCATTTAACGTTTTAACCTCGGCATTCAGCGGCCTGTTGACGCCAAATATTTTGATCTCCGGTTGACGTTCGACAATACGTCGGCCCAGCGTGTTCTTCGCCTGAAACCCCACAATCACGATGGTGTTGCGTTTGTCTTCGCAGTTATTGCGCAAATGATGCAGGATACGCCCCACCTCGCACATGCCGGAGGCGGAAATGATAACGCAGGGCTCAGAAAGTGTATTAAGGCGCATCGAGTCGTCCACATTGCGGATATACTCGATTTGCTGGAGCTCGAACGGGTCCCCGGCCACGCTGCGTACTTGCTGGGTGGCCTCGTCAAAACTTTCCTTGTGATACCTGAAAATCTCGGTGATATTGGCGGTGAGCGGGCTGTCCACATACACGGGCAACGGCGGGATTGTGCCTAGCAACTCCAAACGTTTCAGCGCGAACACAACTTCCTGGGCCCGCTCGAGAGCAAAGCTCGGGATTATAATTTTTCCGCCCCGTCGAATGGTGCGCAATACTACCTCGG
The DNA here is from genome assembly GCA_007124105.1 of Candidatus Hydrogenedentota bacterium. Lineage (GTDB taxonomy): Bacteria > Hydrogenedentota > Hydrogenedentia > Hydrogenedentales > CAITNO01 > SLFT01. Next base: position 28,875 of record SLFT01000334.1, read on the forward strand.
CCAGCTTTGATTCCATGGTCTCGATAGCATCGTGTTCGCGGTCGCCGTAGGTGCTCTCAAGCATGATAATATCCGCGTTGTCCGGTTCCCAGGGATCCCTGAGCAGGGGCATGTTTTTTCGGCCTAAATCACCGCTGAAAAGAAAGCGGCGGTCCTTGCCGTTTTCCATATAGTCCACGGCAACCATGGCTGAGCCCAGCACGTGACCCGCATCGTGCAGGGTGACGTAAACGTCTGGCACAATCTCGAAACGGTCTTCGTAGGGGAAACACACAAAGCGTTTCATCACGGCGAATACGTCAGACTCGTCATAAAGCGGAGCCACATAATCACGGTTTTTCTTCGCCAGCCATTCGGCGTCGCGTTCCTGGATATGGGCGCTGTCCAACAACATCACACTGCACAGGTCGCGCGTTGCGGGCGTGGTGTATATGCGTCCGCGATAGCCCTTCTTGTGGAGCATGGGCAAAACGCCGCTGTGATCAATGTGGGCGTGGCTGAGCACTACCGCGTCCAGCGAATCGGGCGCGAAAGGAAAGTGACGATTCTTGTGAGCCGCTTCCCTGCGCTTGCCCTGGAACATGCCGCAGTCCAACAGGATGCGATATCCGTTAATCTCGAGCAGATGTTTCGAGCCTGTGACCTCGCCCGCAGCGCCGTAAGAAGTAACTTTCATGCCGTCTCCTTTGTTGTTCAGGGAACACAACGCCTTTGCACAGCCGGCTGTGGCGGCGCCGCGTTTTTGGACACAAAGCGTCCTGTGATGCCTGACGTCTGGAAATCCAATATGGCTTTCTCAGATGCTAGTGCTTCTGTCAGTCAAGTTCGATATCGTAATAGAATGTATGCTCCCCTTCCCGAGGGCATTGTACAAGCCATTCCCCGTCGGGCGCCATCACGCCTGTAGGCGCGTTTACGGGGCCTGCCGGCGTGGCAGCGTTCGCTGTAGCAATATAAAGATTGCCTTCCCGGGCGCGCAGCGCCAGATTTGATTCGTGATATGCGGCGTACGATTGGTCATGCCCGGAATTGATACTGTGAAAAATCACTTGGGCGCCCTTTTTCGACAGCTGATAAGTGAGTCGCGGATCGGGATAGGGGCCGCAGCCCGGCGTAACCCAAAGATCGTTGCATATCAGGCAACCGAAAATAATGCCCTTGTGTTCAAACACCCGCAGCTCCTCGCCAGGGCGGCACCATTGACGGTCTTTTTCCGTGGGTACGATCTTCTCATGAGTGCCCAACAGGTCGCCGTCATCCGTATAAATGCGAGATTGAATATGCGTGTGACCGTCCATACGCGCGCCGGCGCCTATAATAGCGGTAACATAACTCTGCCTGCACGTGGCGGCGATCTGCTTCCAGGCCTCGCGGGTGCGCTCGTCGTTAAAATCGTTATGATAACCGGTTAAACTCATTTCAGGGAACAGCATGAAATCGCAGTCCCCCTGTCGGATATATTCCAGAATGCGCGGCAAATTGTCTTTCTTGCTGGGCGCTACATTCATTTGTACGCCACATACACGGATTTTCGTCATAGTGGTTTCCTTCCAGTTAAAGTTAAAGTGGCCTGGAGCATCCTATCATATCTGAATACAACAGGACATCTCGACCACCTGGCATCTGACAGATATTGTTCTTATCTCACCAGACCTCTGTTGCTCTGCGAATTTTTCGTCGCCGACTGATATCTCCAAAGCCATCCGACATATCCAACAGCCCACCGACAAAACAAGATTTCAAGGGAATAACGGGCTTATATAAAACCCTGCCAGACAGCCACTCCATTTGTTGATTCTGCAATGGCGCATGGCGCATAATCCCCATAATCAGCAGTAATGCGCCGTGGCAGGCGCTCCAAGCGCAGTAGTGCGCGTTTCCTAATGTCCACCACAGAACAAACGATTTGGAAAGGATAAACCATGACAAACAGTAAATTAACGCGTCGCGCTTTCCTGGCGGCCACAACAACAACAGCGCTTGCTTCGGCGACATGGGCGCAACAACCAAATACTGCGCAAGTGATTCCCCGAAAGCTTTCGCCTAACGAAAAAATGAATATCGCCGGTATTGGCGTGGGAGGTATGGGGCGTGGCGACATTATGAGTTGTCGCAGCGAGAACATTGTCGCCCTGTGCGATGTGGATTGGGAACGCGCCGCCGAGACATTTCATAATCTGCCCGACGCGAAAAAATACAGGGATTTCCGTGTAATGTTCGACGAGATGGGCGACGACATTGATGCGGTTACCGTTTCGACGCCGGACCATACGCATGCGCTGGCCGCGTACTGGGCCATGCTGATGGGCAAACATGTACGCGTACAAAAGCCCCTGGCCCAGACCATTGCCGAGGCGCGTTTGATGGCGGAAACGGCAAAGAGAACAGGTGTTGTCACGGCCATGGGCAATCAGGGCCACTCCCAGAACGGCGTACGCGAATTGTGCGAGATGGTGTGGAGCGGCGCCGTGGGTCAGATTACCGAAGCCCACAGCTGGACTAACCGTCCAATTTGGCCCCAGGGCATGGACCGACGGCCGCGGACACGGCCTGTTCCCGAGCGCATTGACTGGGACCTGTGGTTGGGACCGGCGCCGAAGCGCGAATACTCGGACCACTATCTTCCCTTCAAATGGCGGGGCTGGTGGGACTTCGGCTGCGGCGCCATTGGCGACATGGCCTGCCACATCATGGACCCCGTGTTCTGGGCGCTCAAACTGTATGAAGCGCCGACCTATTCAGTGGAAGCGATTCAACAGGACGGCATGACCGAGGAAGCTTTCCCCAACGCAAGTATTATCAAGTTTGAATTTCCAGCCCGCGGCGATATGGCCCCTGTAGTCCTATATTGGTACGACGGCGGTCTGCTGCCTGATCGCCCCGAAGGCATCCCGGAAGACGAAGAACTGGGCGAGGGCGACAATGGATCGCTGTTCGTCGGTACGGATGGTTTCTTGACCACAGGCACCTACGGCGGCAACTCACGGCTGTTGCCCGCCGCGCACATGGCGGACTACGTAAAGCCCGACCCGACCATCGAGCGCATCCCCGAGGAAAATTCCTATCTGCATTGGATAAACGCCTGCAAAACCAATACGGAAGCGGTGTCGCCCTTCAGTTACGCCGGTCCGTTGACGGAAGTTGCGAACATGGGCAATGTTGCGTTGCTCGCGGGCGAGAAGCTCGAATTCGACGTGGCCTCCATGACCATTACAAACAATGCGGAAGCCAACCAATACCTGACAAAGGAATATCACAACGGATTTGATAATATGCCCCTGTAACACCAGGCGCATGGGCCAACCGCAACGTTTGAAAACCAAAGCGTCCGACGGAGGGTCAAATGGTTCGTAAACGCAAACGAAAAACCATGAACGGAGATATTTTTACTATGCCAAACAGCAAACTTACACGACGCGCTTTTCTTGCGGCCACAACAACAACGGCCCTTGCCGGCGCAAGCTGGGCAAATCAACCTAATACGGCGCGGGTGGTTCCACGGCGCGTGTCGCCGAACGAAACCCTCAACGTAGCCGGCATCGGCGTCGGCGGCAAAGGTACGCACGACATCCTGTCGTTTCGGCGCGAGAACATTGTCGCCATGTGCGACGTGGACCTCGAGCGCGCGGGCGAGGCTTTTTATCGCGTGCCAGACGCCAAACAGTATCGCGACTATCGAAAGATGCTTGATGAGATGGGCGACGAAATTGATATGCTCACCGTCGCCACGCCCGACCATTCACATGCGCCCGCCGCGTATCAGGCGATGAAGATGGGCAAACACGTCTATGTGGAAAAGCCCATGACGCACACCGTAGCCGAAGCGCGATTGCTCACTGAAACCGCGCGTGAGATGGGCGTAGCCACGCAAATGGGCAATCAGGGCCGATCGGGCGACGGCACACGCGACCTGGCCGAAATGGTGTGGGCCGGCGCTATTGGCGATGTGCATACGGTACATATCTGGACGGACAGACCCGGTGGACGCTGGCCCCATGGCGGTCCGAAAACGGCGCCTCCTGGTGAGCCCATACCTGAAACCATGGACTGGGATTTGTGGGTCGGCCCCGCGCCCATGCGCGAATATAATGGGTTGTATGCGCCGTTCAAATGGCGCGGCTGGATTGATTTCGGCTGCGGCGGCCTGGGCGATATGGGCTGTCATATCATGGACCCCGCTTTCTTCGCCTTGAAACTCGACCAGGCAGCCTCGTTCACTGTCGAACCGGTGCAACAGGAAAGCGCCAACGATCAGACATGGCCCACCAACGCCATTGTGAAATACCATTTCCCCGCACGGGCCGACATGCCGCCGGTGGACATCTTCTGGTATGAAAACGGCATGCTGCCGCCGCGTCCCGAAGATATTCCCGCGGACCAGGAACTGGGAGACGGGCGCAACGGCTCGTTGTTCGTCGGCGCGGACGGCTGCATCACCGCGGGCGAATATGGCGGCAACGCGCGCCTGCTGCCCGATGAACGCATGGCTGACTACACCCCGCCGCCGCAAACCATTCCTCGTGTGGGCGGCGCCAACCATTACCGAAACTTCGTGGACGCCTGCAAAGGCGGCGAACCGGCCTCGTCTAATTTCGACTATGCCGGCCCCTTCACGGAAATCGTACTGTTCGGCAATGTGGCCTTGCTCATGGACAAGAAACTGGAATACGACATTGCGAGCATGAAAGTGCTCAACGACGACAAGGCAGCCCAATACCTGAGCAAAGAATACCGATCAGGCTGGGAACTGCCGGTGTAACAGCGCCTCAAATGCCGCAATACGACAGAGGCATCGTTAAAAAGTTGACGCGGAACGCGATAAATGGTATACTACACGCTCTTATTTATCGAAGTCCCCCCACTTTGCCTCAGGAGAACCTTTATTTATGGCCAATATAAAATCGCAGAAGAAACGCAATCGCACCAACGAACTGCGGCGGCAGCGTAATGTCTCCGTGCGTTCGCGCGTTAAAACGTTGGTAAAGAATGCAGACCAGATCATTGCGGCACGGGAACCGGAAAAAGCAAAGGAAAACATGCTGTCCGCCCTGTCGGCGATAGACCGCGCCTGTTCCAAAGGCGTCCTCCATCCCAACCAGGCCGCGCGCCGCAAATCATCGCTGCAACGCCGATTCAACCAGATGCAGACACCTCAAGACGCGTAGTCAGAATATCTGTATCTCTGGCAACTGACGTTTGTTTTTCAAGCCGGATGCGTCCCCACCGCTGGACGTATCCGGCGTTTTCTTTTTGGCCCCTATCGCGTGGGTGGTTTTATTCAGACAGGCTGTCCAACCATGCCTGTACCGGTTCCCGTGACGCCTCTGATGTGGGATGATTGCAGGCTGCTTACAGGGTGTGCCCCAGGGATAATCTTCATCCAACACCTTGCACCCGAACACCCGGCAGGATACTTGTGTCTTGCCGGGTATTTTATTTCCCTGAAAACCGTGAACCATGCAACGTTGCATGGTTCAGGTTTTGTGACGTCATCATACGGGCGCCGAACATTGAACTGGACGCAGTTATCAATTACGAGATGAGTTTCGTCTGGAATGAATCAAAACGAATCCCAAACGAAGCGGTTCCAAACGTGATTGAAGAAATCCGGAACAGGGCCGCGTTTCATGCCGAGAACAGGGGGATTGTGGCGTTCGCAGAGGAGGCGGCAACCCGCTGGTTCACGGCGTTTTTTGAAGCATTCAGACATCCCGTGGAGGTGCGGTTTGGGCCAT
>SLFT01000027.1 GCA_007124105.1 Candidatus Hydrogenedentota bacterium
CTCCTTTACGGCTTCCTTTACGGACTTGCCGGGTTCCTGTGCGCGTATGTCGTTTTCTGGCGCAAGGAGGTTTAATAGTGTCTATTCTGAGGCGATATCCCAAACAGACCGTCATCATTGTTATCGTGCTTATTGTCGGTGCGGGGACAGGCCTGAACCTGCGCATTCAACATTTGCGGGAATCGGAGGCGTTTTACAGGTGGTTTTTGGCCGCCGCCATGCAGGCGCGTATGGACTCGCAACAGGCAGAAAACGATCCCGATGCTAACTTGTTTCGTGAAAGTGTTGCTACGGCTGAGGCGCACGGCTTTTTCGATGATTTTCTGAGCGAGTACAGACCCGACCCTGAAGAGGGGGTGCTTCCAGACCCCGACGAACACGTAAGACAGGACTATGCAATACACCGGCGCGTCTGGAATTTTGCGCGAAGCGCCCATGCAGTCGAACATCGCGAGCGTTTTCTGGAACTGGCGCGACAGCAACAGCTTCGTTTCGCCCGCGACATTCAATACGCGGAAGCGCAGGCCGGCGGCGTCAGTATCTTCAATCTGTTTTTCGGATTCCGAAAGGTAGCGGCAAACCTACTGTGGATAGAGGTTGACCGTTACTGGCATCAGGGAAATATGTACCGCATGATTACACTTATGCGTACCTGTGTCGCCCTTGACCCGGAATTCATCGAAGCCTATCTGATTGGCGCATGGCATCTTGCCTACAACGCCACCGCGCACATGCCTGATACGCCCTGGCCGCAACGAGAGTGGCACCCGGAACATGAGGTTTGTTTGGGTGAAAAGGAGCGCTTCTATTATCACGCTGTTGATTTTCTGAAAGACGGCATACGTCGCAATCCTCGTAATTATAGACTCTATTTTGATTTGGGTTTTTCTGTCTACAAACAGAAATTGGACGATTATCCCAACGCCGTGAAATACCTGGCTGAGGCTATACGCGTTCCACATGACCGGTGGGTGCCGCGCCAGCTGTTTCTTTGTTATGAACTGAATGGCCAGTACGAGGAAGCGCTCGCCGGCTGGACGGATTATATCAAACGTTATCCGGGCAGCATGACGGCCGTGGAAGTGGCGCCGCGTTTCATTATGCGTAATCAGGGGCATATTTACGAACAACAGGCCGAGGCGTTGCGACGGCAGGCCGCAAGCACTGATAACCCCGGCGAGGCTGTTGAACTGGAGGCGCAGGCAGTGGATTACTTGAATCGCGCCCGGGAAACATGGAGTGAAATGAACGACCCCTATGGCGATGGCAGACTTATGCGTATGGAAGCCTTGGAAATGCGTGATGCAGGACGTTATCTTGAATCTATCGCAATGCTTGACAAGGCGCGGTGGGATACCGCAGCGCTGTGGCAGGACTTGTCCGACTTGATTATCGAAATCAAGCAGGAGGCGGGCATTCCGCTTTCTGTGTCTGAGAAGAAGGCGGTCATGCGCGAGAGCGAAGTCGGTATTTGCCCGGGTATGCCGCCGGAAGAACGGGAACGACGTCAACGCGCCGTCGAAGCAATTGAAGCTACTTTTTAAGGATTTAAATTAACGTTTTAGAGTTGTTGAAATGAACAGAGGAGGCCACAAGGATTATGCCAAAGTTAACTGCGCTTTCAAAAAACAGGCATACTGGGCCGAGTTGCACACGACGTGAAATGTTGGCGGTTTCTGGAATGTCCCTTGCGGCAGCCCTGGGGGTTGGGGCATCTGACTTTGTAAATTCAAACAAGTCAAAAACGCCAAATGTAATTGTCTTTCTTGCTGATTCGCTTCGCGCTGATCATCTTGGGTGTTATGGCTATTCCAAGGCTACTAGCCCGCGTATTGATGAAATGGCTGAATCGAGTCTCCTGTTCGAGCATTGCTATTCACAATGTTGTTGGACGAAACCCTCCATTTCTTCCTTATTTTCAGGGTATGTTCCTCGCGTACATCAGGCTGTTCTTAGTAATTGGGATGCATCTATTCTTGATAACTGGAGTCCTGATAAGGCAGAAAATCATAAAGTGCAAGTGCTTCGTGATAATTTTGATTTGTTGGCGGAGGCTTTTCAGGGTATCGGCAGTCAGACAGCATTATTTCAAACCAACCCACATTGCCAGGAACAGTTTGGTTTCACGCGTGGGTTTGACTTCTACCGATATGTGCTGGCGCAAGACCCGAGAGGTCAAGTAAATGAGGTGCTACACTGGCTCAGGCGACAGCCAGAAAACCCTTTTTTTCTCTTTGTTCACGAAATGGACCCGCATGGCCCTTATATTCCCGAGCCATCCTTTTATAAAGAATTAACAGGACGTTTCCCGGACGATGTGCAAGCGAAATTGTCTGAAGAAGACCTGGACATTCTAAATGGGCTTAAAACGCGCTATTGGCCCGATACGCCGAGATTTGATATGCGGCGATTACGCGAACTGAGCGCGCAAGCGCATGAACACTTGGTGAACCTATACGATGCCGAGATTCGCGGTGTTGATTATCATTTTGGCAGACTGCTTGATTGCTTGGCAAGCTCGGGCCTTGAGGATAACACCATAGTTGCTTTTATATCAGATCACGGAGAAGCCTTTGGTGAACACGGCCTTTTTACGCATAACAATTCGCTTTTTGAAGAGGAACTGCACGTACCGCTTATAATTCGCATGGCCAATGCAGGAGCAGGCGCTCGTGTTCCCTGGGATGTAAGCCTGTTTGATCTCTTTCCTACTTTGGCAACCCTTGTAGGCGCTGGTTCTGCTGAGGGGATGCAGGCGAAAAGCCTTTTGACTGCGGATGGCAAGGTACTGCCTGATGATCAACGCCCCGTCTGTTCCTATTTCGATAGAAACCAGCCTGATACATCCGCGTGGCTGTTTAGCGTTATTCAAGACGGGTATAAGGTTATTGATTATGCGGAAATCAGAGACCCGGAGATTTATGATCGGGAGAATGACAAAGCAGATCAAAACAATCTCTATGGGAAAATTGGCAACTCTGAGACGCTTGTAGCGAATGCACGCGCATTACGCAAAGAACATAGCGTTCTGGCGGAAAAATTTGGGCCGCCGGAATACGCAGGCATGGATACAGAAACCTTGGAAGGGCTACGCGCTCTTGGATACATTTAACCGTTGAAGGTGGTTGAATGTTGTCGTGGTAATGTGATGATTGGGCAAACGTCAATATCTCACAGGAATTTGGTTGTGTCTACAAATTACTGGAGCGCTTTGACGATAACCTTACATAAGACCGCCTCGTTTTGCTTAGGCGATTCCACCAGAGGACAGCAGTTTCCATTCCGCAAGGCTTCAGTAGTGACCGGGCCAATGGACGCATGCATGATATTATCGTTTTGGAGCCGTAATGTTTCGTATAAGCCACTCGCGATATAAGTACACGCAGCTGATGGGCTGAAGAAAGCAATGCAATCCGGCGCGAAGGCAATCAAGTCGGCGACATCACGTTCTGTTAAATTGCGTTGTACCGTGTTGTAAATAGGTATCGCATTCACCA
>SLFT01000481.1 GCA_007124105.1 Candidatus Hydrogenedentota bacterium
GCCCCCCGGAAATGAATTCTACGAACGCATCTCCTGTCAGGACGGCGGATGGAATTTCAAATAGATCAAAAAAAGCGGGGTTGGCGAACAGCGGCTTAAACGCTTCATCCAGTACCAACACAGGTTGCTGAAGCCCCCCCAGAATAGATTCCGCGACTTTCATAATGCTGTTGACCCTCTTAAGCTATACATAAACCGAAGAGACTCTGTTGCGTGTTTCCTTATACCGTTTCCATCGAACATATATTATATACTATTTCAAGGCGGATGTCTAGCTCATTTCAAGTAGCTCATTTCAAGTAGATTTTTGCACTATGCAAAAACCCATGCTGTATCACAACACGATACAAACGCTTGAATATTCCTGCTGTTAATAGTGTGGTGATAGTATGCTGTACACTTCCAACCTGCATCCCTTTGTAAATTTAAGGCAGGCTGGAAGCCTGCGCAACAAGAAAAATATGCAACAACAGATTTTGCGTATCGGGTAATGTCTACATTTGCCCAGATAGATAGTTGACGATTTGTATGCAACAATGGTTTCCTGAAAACCACGCCAAAACCCCGTCGCGGTCAGGAAGCCCGAACTTGAAGCCACTTTTTTCGACACAGAGAAAACTCACGGATCATGGGACGTATAGGATTGGTGGGATACAGATACCTCTTCATTTCGATTGCATAAGAAGACTGAAGGCGTCAGGATGTATGAACGCGGCCAATCATGGTATCATGTAGTGGCAGGAGCGATATTTTTCGGAAACTCAACTATAGGGAGACAGATATCATGCAATACAGACCACTTGGTTCCTCCGGTATTGAAGCGTCGGTGGTGGCGGTTGGCACCTGGGTGACTGGCGGCGGCGCCGCCTGGAACGGCGTGGACGATGGCGAGTCGCTGCGCGCTTTGGAAACCGCTTTTGACAATGGCGTGAACTTCGTGGATACGGCGCCCGCTTATGGCTGGGGTCATAGTGAAGAGGTTGTAGGCAAAGCCGTCAAGGGGAAACGCGACAAGATTGTGGTGGCGACAAAATGCGGGATATGGTGGGAGGACCAGCGCGGTTCCTTCCATTTCCATCTGGACGGCAAAGACACGTACATCAGCCTGCGCCCGGATACCATTGCCATTGAAGTCGAAAACAGCCTGCGCCGCCTTGGCACGGACTACATTGATCTGTATCAGACCCATTGGCCCGCAAAAGAGCCGGAGAATACGCCCATCGAGGACACGGTTGCGTTGCTGATGAAGCTGAAGGATGAGGGCAAGATTCGCGCCATTGGCGTGTCCAACGTGAGTGTGCCCCAATTGGAGGCCTATTGCGCCGCCGGCGATATTGTGAGCGACCAGTTCCGATACAGCATGCTTTATCGCGAACCAGAAGCCGATATTCTGCCCTGGTGCGCCGCGCATAACCTGGCGACGTTGACATATATGTCCCTTGAGCAGGGGCTGCTCACGGGCAAGGTGGGACTTGATCGGGCGTTTAAGGAAGACGAATTCCGCAGCAACCCAGACTGGAACCCGTGGTTCAAACTGGTGAACCGCCCCAAAGTGCTGGCCATGCTGGACGGCTGGCGCGGGCTGACCGAGAAGTACAACTGCACCCTGGCGCAGTTGGTGATCGCGTGGACAGCGGCGCAACCAGGCGCCACCCATGTGTTATGCGGCATGCGCACCGCCGAGCAGGCCGCGCAGAACGCCGCCGCCGGCGCGCTAACCCTGGACGACGCGGACATCGCCCAAATGCGCAACGATGCCGTTGCATTGGGAACACCGGAATAATAGTAAAAGACGCACCGCCAAAAAAACGGCGCCGGGCGGGCAACGCGCTTACTATAAGGGACTGACTGCCAAATACTCCCCGATATTGATGGAACTCTTTCGGGGCAAGTTCGCTATTTGGCCGTGCGCTTCGACTTTTAGTATGTTGTTCAGGCTTTAGTGTGCTGGGTTATGCCTGCAACCCTGAGTTCATGTGTTAACGTCGGCACACTGAAGCGCAAAAAACATACTAATAATTCATTGTTTATGGTGGAGGCTGAAAGCCTCATGAACGACTTTCCCTTTATTTATTGTGGCGCGATTTCGTCTATGGCCGCGCATTCGGCAGGGGTGAACTGTGCGTTTTCGAGGGCGGCCACACATTCCTGTATTTGCTCGGGATTGCGCGCGCCGATGATGGCGCTGGTTACGCGCGGGTCGCGGAGCGTCCATGCCAGGGCCATCTGCGCGAGGCTCTGTCCTCTTTTTTTTGCATATCCATTAAGCGTGCGCGCCTTCGCTATCTTCTGTTCGGTCACCTGCTCCGGCCGCAGGAACCCGTCCGGGTCGGCTGCGCGTGACCCTTTCGGGATGGGATTGTCCGGGTCGAGATACTTGCCTGTCAGTACGCCCTGCTCAAGCGGCGAAAACACGATGACCCCGGTTCCATAGGCGTCGGTATGTTCGAGCAGGTCTGTTTCAATCCACCGGTCGAGCATACTGTATCGCGGCTGATGCAGCGTGATGGGCGTCCAGTTCCGTTGCCGCGTCAGTTCCGCCGCCTGAATGAAAAGCGGGCCTCTATAACTACTTACACCGGCGTATAACGCCTTGCCCTGGCGCACGATAAGGTCCAGAGCGCCAATGGTTTCTTCGAGAGGCGTGTCAGGGTCGGGTCGGTGCGAGTAAAACACGTCCACATACTCCAGTCCCATGCGCTGCAACGACTGGTCGAGGCTGGCGACCAGATATTTCTTGCTGCCCCATTCGCCATAAGGGCCGGGCCACATATAATAGCCTGCCTTGGTGCTGATGATAAGTTCGTCCCGATGCGCCTTGAAGTCCTGTTGCAGTATTGTACCGAACCGCTCCTCGGCGCTGCCTGGGCCCGGCCCGTAATTGTTGGCCAGATCGAAATGGCATATCCCGAGGTCAAAGGCGGTTCGGAGCATGGCGCGGCAGTTATCGTGATCGGCGCGTTCGCCGAAATTATGCCACAGTCCCAGCGAAATTTCGGGCAGGCGCAGGCCGCTACTGCCACAACGGCGGTATCTCATGGCGTCATATCGGTTGGCGTTAAACATGACAGGCTTCCTTTCCAAGAGTAAACGGAGGTTAAATAAACAGCATTTCACGCGATTGTTTTTGCATCGCTTGCCGTGGTTGTTTTGAACAAAAAAAACGTGGAATCTGTCTGGCGCCGCTAATGCCTGCGGGCAGACTGATTCCGCGTTATTTCACCGAAAACCACCTATAGTTACGAAACGCACACTATTACACCAGCCCGCCCATTTCACCCGATTGCTGTTGTGCCAGGCATTATCCGTGACGGCGTTTCATTACTATCGCGCCCGCTGCCGCAACCGCCGCAACGGCGATAGCCAGGCCGAACAGGCTTGTGGCGGGCAGTTCCGCCTTTTCTTCCAGCGTTACAATTGCGGTCTTCTGCGTAGTGGTTGTGTCGTCGGAAACCTCCAGCATATACTCCGCAGCCATATCGGCGGTAAAGGGAGC
>SLFT01000008.1 GCA_007124105.1 Candidatus Hydrogenedentota bacterium
AAATCCTGTGTCCCACCCAATATTTAAGCATGGTCATCGAACTCTGCAAACGAAAACGCGGCATTCATGTGCGCGTGGATTATATTGACAGCAACCGTTGCATGGCCGTGTATAAGATGCCCCTGGCAGAAATTGTTATTGATTTTTACGATAAACTGAAAAGCGGGACACGCGGCTACGGCTCCCTCGAATATCAGCTGATTGGCTACCAACAGGGGAATCTTGTTCGCCTTGACCTCATGTTGAATGGCGAACTGGTGGACGCGTTGTCCACAATTGTCCATCGTGAAAATGCGGTGCGCCTTGGTCGCGCCCTTGCGCAGAAGTTGCGTAAATTGATTCCCCGTCAACAGTACGAAGTGGCCATTCAGGCTGCAATTCACAACAAAGTCATTGTGCGTGAAACCATATCGCCATTACGCAAGAATGTCACAGCCAAATGCTACGGCGGCGACATTACGCGCAAGCGCAAATTGTTGGAACGGCAAAAAGAAGGGAAGAAGCGCATGAAACAAGTTGGCACGGTTGAAGTGCCTCAGGAAGCGTTTATGGCGCTGCTGCGCGTCAATGAGGAAGACAATGGCTGATAAACATCCTTCGGACGGCGCTATTCGCCCCTCATCCATCGCACGCTTGCTTGCCGCCGGCATACAAACCATTACGGGCCCTTGGACCTGGCGCAACCTGTTCAGTTGGATTGCGATCATCACGCTGGTTCTGTTCATCAAGGGCTGCGTTGTTGATCAGTATACTATTCCCACCGGTTCCATGGAACCAACTTTGCGAGGCGATCCACGCTTTTTTCGCGGGGACCGTGTACTTGTAAATAAGTGGTTATATGGACCGCGTATCCCCTTTACCACGCGCCGATTATGGAAATGGGGAACCCCGGACCGTTGGGACATCGTCGTGTTCAGGGCTGTCGAACCGGATGCGGCGCATCCTATTCTGATAAAGCGCATTGTAGGACTGCCCGGCGAACACGTTCACATTCGGGACGGACAAATCCTGATAAACGGCGACGTTGTAACGCCGCCCGCGCCGCTTGACGACATCTTACATTATACGAACGAGTTTGTTTTGAGCGCCGTGGAGCAGCAACGACAGTTCCTACTCCTGGCGCAAGAGAACAGGTCTTTGCCGCGCCTGAATCCCGAGAACGAGGACGTAAACACGTTATACGTGGAGATGAAGCGGATGCATCCTGTTGTCCAAAACATGAATATCGCCGCATTGCCTCCCGCTGAATTGGCGTCGCTTTGCGCCGATGTTCATCCTGTCGCTTTTCAAGTGATCCAGGGGCTGTTTACATATCTCCGTCCCCAGATGACGTATGGCGTCAACGACGAACCACAGTACACCAACATTCCCGAAGACCACTACTTCATGCTCGGCGACAACAGCGCCCACAGCCTGGACGGGCGCATGTACGGCTGGGTTCCCCACAATCATTTGTACGGACGCGCATTTGCCGTTTGGTGGCCCTGGACGCGGCGGCAAGATTTTACCGGTTTCTCGTATACCTGGTGGGGAAAAAGTCTGCTCTATGGAATCCCCATACTAATCCTATTAATTGAAGGGCTTCTGGTCTTTCGGGATATATTGCGCAAGAAACAAAAGGTTTGCTAGAGTATAACATCGGGGGGTGTAACAACCCACAAGCGTGAGACCAAAGCGAAAGTGTTGGATATACCATGTCTCTTCTCAACGAATTAACCTGGCGCGGATTCGTAAAACAGGTCACCCATGGTGACCTGGGCGCAATTCTCGATAAAGAATCATTAACGCTTTATTGCGGTTTCGATCCTACCGCTGACAGTCTGCATATAGGCAGTCTACTGCCTATCATGGGGCTCGCCCATTTCCAGCGTCACGGACACCGCCCCCTGGCGCTTGTGGGCGGCGGGACAGGGCTTATCGGCGATCCCAGCGGCAAGACGCAGGAACGCAACATGCTGGATCGCGCGGAAGTTGAACGCAATGTTGTCGGCATTGGCAAACAGCTGGAGCGTTTTCTTGACTTTACCGGCGATCATGCGGCCGTCCTCCTGAACAATGCCGATTGGCTGTGCGATATACGGCTGCTTGATTTTCTTCGCGATATTGGCAAGCATTTCTCAATCAATATGATGCTTAATCGCGACAGTGTGCGCATGCGCCTGGAAGACCGCGACCATGGCATCTCGTACACGGAGTTTTCGTATATCCTGCTGCAATCCTATGACTTTTTGTACTTGAATGAGCAGTATGACTGCCGCCTGCAAGTAGGCGGCGCTGACCAATGGGGCAACATTGTGAGCGGCATGGACCTTGCCCGACGACTACGCAATGCCGCTACTTATGGCCTGACCTTCCCTTTGGTAACCAAGACGGACGGCTCCAAGTTTGGCAAGTCGGAAGACGGCAATATCTGGCTGGACGGGTCACGTACATCTCCCTATAAGTTCTATCAATTCTGGCTGAATCAGGCCGACGCGGATACGGGGCGATACCTGCGTTATTTTACGTTCCTGTCCAAGGATGAAATCGAGGAACTTGACGCGCAGTTATTGACAGAACCGCATAAACGCGCGGCACAACGCGCCCTGGCAACAGAAGTTACGCGGCTGGTACATGGCCAGACAGCGCTCGACAACGCCGTCGCCGCATCCAAGGCTATGTTAGGTGGCGACTTGTCCACGCTGGACGCACGCACCCTGCACGAAATTTTTGATGAAGTGCCCAGCGCCGAATTCCCTTTCAATGCATTGCAAGAAGACCGGTTATTACTGGATGCGCTTGTGGAAGCGAAGGTATTCGCCAGTAAAGGCGAGGCCCGTCGGCTGGTGCGCAACGGCGGCCTGTATGTAAATAATATACGCATTGACAGCGACGACGTACGACTCAACGACGCCTTCCTGCTCTCAGGAAACATGACAGTGATTCGTACCGGCAAAAAGAATTATCATTTACTGAGATTCGTCTGAACAAGAGCGGCGTTTGTCATATAGTGGCGCGGCAACAACAACGATAGGGAGAATGATAATGGCCAGGGATATTGCGGTAGGTATTGTCGGGTGCGGTAAAATCGCCCACGTGGACCACGGGCCGAACTTGGTAAATGTAAAGGGCGTATCCGTTAACGCTCTTTATGACATCGTTCCCAAGAAGATGGGCGCCTTGAACAAAGCGCTGGGCGCCAGCGCAACGGAGTACGACTCTTTCGAATCGTTGCTTGAGGCGCCGCTCGACGCAGTTGTTGTTTGTACCCCCAACCACTTACATTTTCCCCAAACCATGGCGGCTCTTAAGGCCGGACGTCATGTGCTTTGCGAGAAACCCATGGCAGCTACAACGCCGGAGTGCTCACGGATGATTGCCGCCGCGCGCAAAGCCGACCGGGTTTTGCACATTAACCAGACGCTGCACTACTGGCCGACGTTCATTGCAATGCCAAAACTGGTTGCCGCTGGGAAAATTGGCGATGTGCAACATATCCGGTGCTT
>SLFT01000439.1 GCA_007124105.1 Candidatus Hydrogenedentota bacterium
CAGAAATGCGCCGAACTGAGTTGCCGCCTCCGCGGTGGGGTCGATATTAACATCATCGTCCAAGAAGTCACCCACAATGTTAATCACCTGAAAGTCGCCTAGGGGACTCACAAAATCAGCGCGATAATCCATTCGATCGAAAACCCAGCCGAGATACATATAGCTGGCACCGATGGCGCGACCGCAGTGATTGCCACTTCCGTGGGTATAACCAAAGCAGGATTGACCGGCACGTGTTGGGTGATTCGCCGGGAATTTCATCCGTTCTTGCAACTCGCCATGGCGCGGGTCAGAAGGACACAACACGATGGCTTCATCAGTCAGGTATTCAGGGTAAAGTCCCCAAGTCCAAGGACCGACTGCGAAGGCGGTATTGATGTTGTCTGTCCCGTCGCGATAAACGCCCAGCATCATTGGCGGGAATTTTTCGCCCGGCGACTCGTTGGCGTACATCTTGTAAATCAGTCCCCATTGTCTGAGGTTGTTCTGGCATGAAGCGCGTCGGGCCGCTTCGCGCGCGCGGGCAAGCGCGGGCAGCAGGATGGCAGCGAGAATGCCGATAATGGCAATCACCACCAACAGTTCGATGAGTGTAAATCCTTTTCTTTGCATTTCGAAACTCCTTTTAGGTTAAAGAAAACAACAAGTATGATACTTATAAGAACGTCACAGCACCGCGTAACGTTACGGGCAGCAGCTAGGCTCATCTCTATTGTACCTGTTAACCGGCAGCCAATGCAAGCTGCCTGCCGTATCCTACTTACGGACATTTTGCGGGGGAAATTATAAGAATACAGCAACAAACAATCCTTCTGGAGCCCTTATAGGCTTGTTTTTCTTCGTAATCGTGTTTTCGTACGCATGTATTTGCGATATGCGTCCAGTCTTGTTTTTTTTGCTTTCTTTTTATTTCGAGATTATGGCGTTGCCTTGTTGCGCTGGCGACGGACATTTCGAGTGGTGTCCGACCCCTTCGGTTTTGTGACTCCTTTCGCGAATCGTACTCCTTCTGGAGAATTTTGTTTGACTGCATGGTCGGTCTCCGGCTACTCTTTTTGGATGATGGTGCAACAATTTGTTCTAATATAACTGTCTACCAATACCCCTTAAGAGTGGACAGGATGGGTGAACGACGTCATAGCAAATGCCTTTGACGTTCAGATACGTTTGCCCTGTTATGTGGTGTCACTATAAGGACGGCGTCATGAATATTTATGGAATTTCCTGTTATCGTTTTGTCCTTCCCTTGTGTACGTCCACGCATCTGGGCAAGGGTCTAACGACAACACGCGAGGGCATGTTGTTAGCCGTGGAAGGCGCCGGCGGCCGAACCGGCTGGGGCGAGGTCTCGCCGCTGCCGGGTTTTTCGCGGGAGACCCTGACATCGGTGATTGACGCTGCCCGGAGAATTGCTATTTCCCTGCGCCAATGTACGACAACGGCAGCATTGCGCTCATGCACGCCTGACGTTACCGGTTCGCCATCATTGTTTTTCGGGTTTCAGACAGCGTTGAACGCACTTACAGCGCCGGTGAACGAGGCCATGCGTGTGCCGTTGTGCGCGTTATTGGACGGCGCAACGGAGACCGTTTACAACGAGGCCTTGCGGTCGCGCCGCCTGGGCTACAGCGTTGCCAAGCTGAAAGTGGGAAGGGGCGTCGTGGACGAGGATATCGCTGTTGTACGCGAGGTACGGCGCTGTCTTTCCGGCGCCTGTCGTCTACGCTTTGACGCCAATCGCGCGTGGTCTTTTGATGACGCTGCGCGTTTTTGCGATGCGGCAGCCGGCAATGATGTAGACTATATCGAAGAGCCGCTGATAGACCCAACGCAACTGGGACGGCTTTATGAGCGTACGGGCATGCCCTGCGCTGTTGACGAGAGCCTGCAATCGCTGAGCGCCTGTCTATTTTCCGGCAAAGACCGTGAATCGCCGCGAGAAGAACATCTGTTGCGGGACATTATCGCCGGCGCACAGGCGCTGGTGTGGAAACCATCGTTGTGTATGCCGCCGTCACGGATGGCGCTCGAAACGGATGCGCCCGTGGTATTGAGCGGCGCTTATGAATCCGGCGTGGGCACGGCTGCCGTATTGGCGCATACCGCGGCGCAGGGCCCCGATGCGCCCGCCGCAGGTGTGGACACCTATAGTCGTCTCGCCGAAGATGTGCTTGTCCACCGGTTGCCTCTGGAAGGGGCTGCCGCGAACCTGCGGACTGTGAAAGAGAAACTACAGGATTTGAATATGGCGGCATTGACGCAGGTGTGGCATGTGTAACAAACCTTCCCATAGATTATACAACTGTCCAGTGGCCATCCGCGCCGGTTCACATCCGACGGCGACGGCGCTTGTGACGAAGAAATCTTTATACACGTATGCTGCACTGGACGCAGCCATTGCCGCGCGGCAGGCATTTTTGTCCACCCATGGGATAGGCCGGGGCGATCGCGTACTGGTTGTTGTGTCCCCGTCGGTATCTTGCTGCGCGACCTTATGGGCTCTTTTTCGCCTGGGCGCGACGGCGTGTCCCATGAACCCGGCCCTGCCCGAGACCGCCCTGGCCCGAACCGCAGCGATGGTGGAAGCGCATTGGATGGTCGCGGAACAGACGGTCACACCATTGCGGCAGCCATCGGCTTCGACAGACGCCCCACAACCCGCATCAAAGCATCCTGCGTTTGCCACCATTGTGTTGACCTCGGGAAGCAGTGGCGCGCCCAAGGCGGCGGTACACAGCCATGAGAATCACCTCGCGGCAGCGCGGACGGCTAACCGGAACATGCCGCTGTCGCCGGGCGATCGATGGTTGTTGTCCTTGTCTTTGTTTCATGTGGCGGGTCTGGCGGTTTTGTTCCGCTGCGCCTTGGCCGGCGCGGCGGCGGCGCTTCCGGAGGCCGGACTATCGCTGGAAGACAACCTGACAACGTCAGGAGCCACCCATGTTTCGCTGGTGCCGACGCAGCTGTACCGGCTTCTGGAATCGTCCCGAGCGGCTGCCGCGCTGCGCAACATGAAAGGCGTATTGCTGGGCGGCGCGCCGGTTGCGCCGTCGTTGATTGCCCGCGCCTGGAACGCGGGCCTGTCGCTCACGCGCAGTTACGGCATGACCGAGACTGCGGCGCAGCTGTGCGCCACCGCGTCCAACGCGTCCTACGAAGAGCTGCTTTCCGACGGGCGCCCGCTTGTCTCCAACACAATACGCATAGGAACAGACGGCATGGTTGAAGTGCGCGGCGCGGCGCTGTTCCTTGGATACTACCACGGGAACGGCCATTGTCGTCGCCCCGAGACGGCGGATGGGTGGTTTCGCACGGGGGACATGGGACATTTTGACGCCCAGGGCCGACTGCATATTACCGGTCGCGCGGACGCCATGTTCATTTGCGGCGGCGAGAATATCCAGCCCGAGGAAATCGAAGCGGCATTATGCGCGCTTCCAGGCGTGCGTCGCGCGGTGGTCGCGCCCCTGCCCCACGATGAATACGGCGCTGTGCCTGTCGCCTTTGTGGACAAACCACAATCGGAGGCCTGGGATGATGCCGCCCTGCGCGACGGCCTTGCGCCGCTTCTTCCCCGTTTCAAGATACCCCGGTATTTCCTCGCCTGGCCCAACACGCTTTGCCCGGGGATGAAACCGAACAGGAATCTGTTTGCCGCAGAAGCCAGGAAACGTTGCGGGTAAGGAGGGCTTGAGAAACCGTGTACATTACCTGCGTCTCACCCGTCCATCACTGCGGAATACTCCAATGCCCAGAATTCGTTACTCTGATCGCGACCAAAGCGCGGTATAATTAAAGAGAGAATTGAAAGTAGTGGGAACAGCCGCTCATGGTTCTGGCGGCTTCCCCCATCAACGATGAAAATCTGGAGACAACATTATCTGATACGTCCGACCGCCAACGATAAGTTTTTTTCGGAACAGCAATAAAATGGAGGGAGCATTTGTGAATTTTCATAGAATCGTCTTTTTGTGGGCGTTGTTCACCCTCGTGGGCTTTATGGTAGTGGAGGGCGCGTACGGCCTGGGAACGGACCTAAATCTGGAGAGGCCCGGAGCGCGCGCGAGCGCTGTGCAGGCGCTACGCACACGGTCGGAAGCGCAAAAGGCGGAAGCGCTTCAGATCGCGGCGTTGCGGGGTTGGCCGGTTCGTGGGATCATCGAGGACGACACGGTTTACGAGCTCGTGAAAGTTGTGAGGGGCATACCCTATTATCTTATGACGCAGAACGCCAACGCGGCCATCACAGCAAACGTTGGGCTGGTGCGCGGCGTCGCGCCTTATGATGCGGACGGCGCGGGCGTTATAGTAGGGATTTGGGACGCGGGCGCCGTGCGTGAAACCCATCAGGAATTTGTGGGCCGCGTTTTTGTCCAGAATGTCACCACAACAGACAATCACGCCACCCATGTGGGCGGAACAATTGGCGCGTTCGGCGTCGAGAGCGCGGCGATGGGCATGGCGCCCGCCGCGCTTATTCACTCGTATGACTGGAATAATGATCTCGCCGAAATGACCAGTCGCGCCGCCGCGGCGCCCAATCGAGAAAGCGACGTTTACCTGTCGAATCATTCCTATGGGTTCGTTGCCGGCTGGGCGTACGGCAACTGGTCGGGGGATACCGGTCGTCACTGGTTTGGTCTCTGGGACGAACGCGAGGATCGCGGTTTTGGCCAATACAGTGAGGAAGTTCGCGAATGGGACGCTTTATGCTATCATGCGCCGTATTATCTTCCATTCAAAGCGTCCGGCAACAGCCGCAACAACAGCGCCCCGGCGGCGGGCACGATCTTTTACTATCTGGATGCTTCGGAGGTATGGCAGGGCAAAGAATATGATCCCGAAACGGACCCTCATGACAATTATTTCAAGGGCGGCTACAATACAATTCCCTACCGCGGCAACGCGAAGAATCTCATGACGGTTGGCGCGGTAAATGACGCGGTGGACGGGGGAACCCGCGATTTGGACAAGGCGACCATGACGGCCTTCAGCTCCTGGGGGCCCACGGACGACGGCAGGATCAAGCCGGACATTGTCGCCAATGGCTTCAGTCTGTACTCGACCAGGGCAGGAACCGACACGGCTTACGGCAATTCCAGCGGCACAAGCATGGCCACGCCGAACGCCGCGGGTTCCGCCGCGTTGCTCATGGATTATTACCGACAATGTTTCCCGGGCGGGGACATGCGCGCAAGTACGCTCAAGGGTCTTATCATACACACGGCGGACGACCTTGGCAGGCCGGGGCCTGATTATGAATTCGGCTGGGGCCTGATGAATACGGCGGCGGCGGCGGACCACATAAAAGCGCGTCACGAAAATGAAGCCGCCCTGTTTATGGTGGAAGATATGCTGACTGCGGATATTCCCGAATGGACACAAACTTTTTACTGGGAAGCCGGATACCCCATCAAAGCGACGCTGTCCTGGACCGACCCGCCTGGACTCGCCCAAGACGCGCTGAACGCGACCACGCCCGCGCTCGTGCATGATCTGGATTTGCGAATCATTGCCCCCGACAGTTCCACGGTCTATTTTCCCTATGTGCTCGAGCCCGCAAACCCCGCCGCCGACGCTGTCACTGGGGACAATATGCTGGATAATGTCGAACAGGTATATGTGGCGTATCCGGTTCTGTCCGGAGAATACACCATCCAAGTAACACACAAAGGCGCACTTACGGCGGCCCAACAATATTTTTCATTAATGGTGGGCGGCCCGGACGGACCGGCGCCCACCGGAAACGTCGCCACCGCCCGCTATACCGAAGGGGTTATTCCCACGGACCTCGCGTTTCAAGAAGTCGGCGATTCGTCTGTCTGTCCGGGAACGCTCGAGGTGCCGGTTCCGCATGACGCGGTTGTTGAGTCCGTTGATGTAACATACACAATGGCGGCCTCGCGCGGCGGCAGAATACAAGACCAGCGCTCACAGTTGCGTTGCGTCTCACCCGGCGGATTCAGTGAGTCCGAAGTTTTTGAGGGCGTCGGCGGCGGCAGCGGTACGTATGTTTACACGCGGACGGGTCTTGATATCGCCAACGGCGTGTCTGGATTGGGAGCCCTCAGTTTTGAACTTCATGCGGGCAGAACCCGAGGCGGCCCTGGATGCAGCAGTTTCAATTGTGTTGTCAACGACACCTGGGTTGTCACGGCGCATTATTCCCGGCCTGATACGCTGTGCGCGGCGCTGAACAATTGCGACCTGGTCTGGACAAGCAGCGGCTATTTCCCGTGGAGCGCCCAATCCGCGGTGAGCTCCGACAATGACGCCGCGGCTCAAAGCGGTCCTGTTTCTCAAGGTCGCGGTTCCTGGCTGGATACCGTCGCGGACGCGTCCGGTGAAATTTCGTTTTGGTGGAAGGTGTCGTCAGAAGAAGGTGTTGATTTCCTCGAGTTCCATATAGACGGCGTTCTTGCGGAACACATTTCCGGCGAGGTTGACTGGCAACAGCGTATTTACGCTGTTGACGACGGCGCACTTCTGAGATGGCAGTACAGTAAGAATGGCGGCAACAGCATCGGCGCTGATTGCGGCTGGGTTGATCAGGTCGTTTTAACGCCCCTGGCGCCTATCGAGGGCGAAGGCGAACCCATTGAAGGTGAAGAGGCATCCGTGCCCGGTTCTGGCGCGGTCGGTCTGCTGGCCGTCGCCCTGGCAATGATCGTAGCAGGCGCGGCAGCAATAAAGTTGTCAAGGGCGGGTCTTGAGCCGTAAGAACACCACAGGATGTTCGCTGACGACGCTGCGCTTCCTCCGAAAATCATTTTTTTGTGTGTTGTTTATGCTGTAGCGCCCGGGCGTTACTCCTGCAATTCCGCGCGTGGAAAGGAGCCGAGCACTTTCAGGTTGCGCGCATATTCGCTTGATTCCTCGATTACATCCTGCACCACCTGGTCTTCAATGTGCCCAAGAAAGTCTATGAAAAATACGTACTCCCATGCCTTTTGCTGGGAGGGGCGCGATTCGATGCGGGTCAGGTTGATATTGCGGCGCGAAAAAGGAAGCAACAGGTCATAAAGCGCGCCGGGCTTGTCTTTGACCCACACGAGAATGGATGTCTTGTCGTCGCCGGTGCGTTTCACAATCTGGTGACCGATTACGACAAATCGCGTGTAGTTGTGGGGCGCGTCCTCGATGCGTTCGACCAGAATATCCAGATTATACGTTTGCGCGGCGAGTCGGCTGGCGATGGCGGCGGTGTGACGCTCTTCCCCGGCGCGACGCGCGGCTTCCGCCGTGCTGCTGACCTCGACGAGTTCGGCGTTGGGAAGGTTTGCCCGCAGCCAATTGCGGCATTGCAGCAGGGCGTTGTCTTTTGAATAGACGCGTTTTATATTGGACAGATTACAGGTGGCCATAAGATTCTGCGTAATGTGCAGCAACACTTCATTGACAATTTTCAGATTGGAGGAAATAAATCGGTCCAGGATATCGCTGACGGAACCGCCCATGGAACTTTCGACGGGCACCACGCCATAATCAATGCGTTTGCGTTCCACCTCGGTGAATACGTCGGGAAAAGAGGGCAGGGGCAGGTATTCGGCTGCGGCGCCGAAAATTCGCAGCGCGGCCATGTGACTGAACGTGTCGCGGGGCCCTAGAAAAGCGACACTGGTGGGTTTTTCAAGGGCGCGTATGGCGCTGATGATTTCGCGATAAATCGCCTGTACCGCTTTGTCGTCCAGGGGGCCGCTGTTGCATGCCGACAACTTCTTAAACACCATCTTTTCGCGTTCAGGCACATAGATGGGGCTTTGTGCGCTGCGTTTCAGATCGCCAATGGCCTGGGCCGCCTGGGCGCGTTCGTTCAGCGCCTCAATAATCCGCGTATCAAGCGCGTCTATCTTGTCTCGGAGCTCATCCAGATTCAAAACATGTTTCCCTCTTGGTTGCATGGCTGTTTTGCGACCCTGTTGCCGCCTGCCGTCGTCCAGCGTTTTACCGCATCCGCGACATTATAAACGACGCGCGTCGGGTATATGGTAATGCCGCGCACATCGAATGGAACGTTCAAGGTCATTTTACGATTTCAATGGGTGCTTTTGCCACCATCAGCGAGGTGTGACGTCCGCTGTCAAAACGTATCCGCGCCTGAAATTTGCTTCCCGCACCTTTTGTATAGAGCACAACGCCGCGCCCGAACCGGGCATGACGGACAACATCGCCTGTTTTCAGTGGATGCGCGGACCCAGTTTGAGAATCAGGCGCGTCCGCGGGGGCCTTGCCCTTCTCTGTGCCGCGGGCGGGCTTGTTATCCACGTCAATGATGCGCAGCCGCGCCTCGCCGATCTCCTCGATAAAGCGGCTGGGCTGTCTGTGGTTGTTGGTTACGCCGTAAAGCATACGCGTTTCAGCGGCAGCGAGCGTAAGTCGTTTGCGCGCCCTGGTCATGGCCACATAACAGAGCCGCCGCTCCTCTTCTATATCCTCGTCGTCGTCATAGCGCATCATGGGGAACATCTCCTCTTCCAAACCGATGATGTACACATGATCAAATTCAAGGCCCTTGGCGCAATGACACGTCATGAGCGTGATCGCGTTATCATCCTCGTCCAGCGCGTCAACGTCGGAGATGAGCGCCAATTCCTCGAGGAAACCGGCCAGGCCCTTGTTCGCGGCGCGCGCGTCGTATTGACTGCACGCCACCACAAATTCGTTGACCACTTCGATGCGGTTCCGGGACTCTTTTTCGTCGCTGCGCTCCACATAGTCGCGATACGCAACGCGATCAAGCAGCTGTTCCACCAATTCTGCCACCGGCGCGTTCAGTGAAACAAGATGCAATTCATCGAGTATATCAGCCAGCTCCGTCGCTGCCCGCTGTGTGCGCGGCGCGACGCCGGCGTCCATTTCTATTTCGCGCAATGCCTGGGTAAGGGAAATGCCGCGTAGAGCGGCGTAGTCAACGAGTTGCGCGCGCCCGGTCTCGCCGATGCCCCGGGCGGGTACATTCAGGATACGCCGGAGCGATTCGTCGTCCGCCGGATTTACCAACAATCGCAGGTAGGCGATGATGTCCTTGATCTCCTTGCGGCTGTAGAATTTTATGCCGCCCACCACAATGTACGGCATTCGCCGCGTACGCAGCGCTTCCTCCATCAATCGCGCCAGGACATGGACGCGGTAAAACACGGCCACCGTCTGCCCTTCCTTCTTGTGCCGCGCGATGTCTTCGGCCACAAAATTTGCTTCAACGTCGGCGTCTTCCGCGAAGAAAAACGATACGGGTACGCCGCCTTCCTGTTCGCTAAACAGGCGTTTGCCCAGTCGGTTGACGTTGTGCGCCACCACTGCATTCGCGGCATCAAGAATGGACGGCGCGCTGCGATAGTTCTGTTCAAGCCTGAAGACGCGCGCATTGGGAAAATCCCGCGCAAAGTCGAGGATATTGTTGATATCCGCGCCGCGCCAGGAGTAAATGCTCTGGTCTTCGTCGCCTACCACGAAGATGTTGCTGTTTTCGCCCAGACAGCGCGCGATAATGTATTGGCTGCGGTTGGTGTCCTGGTATTCGTCTACCAGGACATGGTTAAACCGTTGCCGATACTTGTCGCGCACCTCGGGAAAGCGTTCAAGAAGAAAGGCGGTCAACGCGGTGAGATCATCGAAGTCCACCGCGCCGCATGCTTTGAGTACGTCATGATACCGGCCCCACAGTTCGCGACAGGTTTCCTCGTCGGGCGATTCGGGCGGGTCGCTCCAGTTCGGGTACGGTTCGATTTGTTTAATCCTGCTGATGAATCCCAACGCTTCACGGGGCGGCACGGGTTTGAAGGTTTTGGGCAATTCCTTGAGCAGGCGCTTTATCAGGGATACCTGGTCCTGGTCGTCGAAAATAGTGAAGTTCTTCGGGCGATGCAGCAAGTCGGCGTTACGGCGCAGCACCCACAGGCCAAAGGAATGAAACGTGCCGATAAACGAGGGGATATGGTCCATGGCGACCCGTTGCGCGAAACGGTTGCGCATTTCTCCTGCGGCTTTGTTGGTGAAGGTAAGCGCCAACAGGTTGCGCGGCGCAACGCCGCGCTCCTCGACCAGCCAGGCCATGCGTTCAATAATGACCCGCGTCTTGCCGCTGCCGGCGCCCGCCAGCACCAGCGCCGGACCGTCCGGCGCGGCAACCGCGGCCTGTTGCGCTTCGTTAAGTTGTACCGTTGCCATGATCCGATGCCCTTCGAGGTTGCTTCCATGAGGACGCGTTACTGCCGATGCGCGCTTCCCGGGTTAAAAGCTGTCCGAAGTGTCCAGCGTCTCTTCACGCGGAGCGACATCGCGCCCTTCAATGTAAGGACCGGTAAGCATATCGCGGTAGGCCATGCCGGGCCCAATCATGGGATACACAAAGGCATACTTGTCCACGCGCACCTCGAGGAACGCCGGCCCGTCGAAGGCAACGAACGCCTCGAGGGCGGGTTGCAGGTCTTCATGGCGTTCTACTCGTCGCGCAAACTGGAACCCGTCGGCCTCGGCGGTCTTCACAAAATCCTTGCTGTGCAACGATTTGTCCGTACCCGAGAAACGCCCGTCAAAATACAGCGATTGCCATTGCACCACCATGCCGTCGCCGTGATTGTTCATAAGCAATACTTTCACGGGCAGGTTGTAGTTGGTGCATGTTTCGAGTTCGCCAATGTTCATGCGCAGGCTGCCGTCGCCGTCCACGTCAACAACAATTTTTCCCGGATTCGCCGTCTGCGCGCCAATGGCGGCGGGCAGGCCAAAGCCCATGGTGCCCATGCTTCCCGATGTAATCCAGGTGCGCGGGCGCTTGAAGTCAAAGTACTGGGCGCTGAACATTTGATGCTGTCCGACGCCGGTCACGATAATGGCATTGCCCTTGGTGATGGCGTTCAATTTTTCGAGAACCGCCTGGGGCTGAATGACGTCAGACTCGCGGTTGAAATTGAACTTGTGCCGCTTCTTCATGGCGCGGACATGTTTTAGCCATTGTTTGTGTTCGATTTTCCAGCCTTCACCCGCTTTCATCAGACTGCGCAGCGCCACTGCGGCGTCGCCCACATAATGCCAGTCCACCGGCTTGACCTTGCCAATCTCCGCGCCGTCTATGTCAATGTGCGCGGTGACCGCCTTGGCCGCAAATTCCCTGGGCACCCCGGCCACGCGATCGTCGAAGCGCGCGCCCACGGCGATCAACATATCGCACTCATCCACGGCGTAATTGCCGTAGGCTGAACCGTGCATACCCAGCATGTGAAGACACAAGTCGCTGGTGGTGTCAACCGCGCCAATGCCCATCAACGTGGTGACGACCGGTATCTGGAATTGCTTTATGAAAGCGCGTAGTTCTTTTTCAGCGTTGCCAATGATCACGCCGCCGCCCACATAAAGAAGCGGGCGTCGCGCCCGTTTCAGCATTTTCAAAAACGCTTCAGCCGTTTCTTTCGACATCTTCTTGCGGGCCATCATGTTCACACGGTCCTGATAACCGTGAAGTTGCAGCAGACCAGTGCTGTCGTAGGGGCCTTCCCAGTTCTGGACGTCCTTGGGCAAGTCTATTACCACCGGTCCGGGGCGCCCGGTGCGGGCTATTTCGAAAGCAGTGCGCACGGTGGCCGCCAGCTGTGTCGGCTCCTTCACCAGGAACACATGTTTGGCGCAGGCGCTCATCAAATTGAACACGGGGGCTTCCTGAAACGCGTCCGTGCCGATAACGGAACGGGCAACCTGCCCGCATATCAGCACCATGGGAACGGAATCGGCCATGCAATCGCGCACAGGCGTGGCGCTGTTTGTGGCGCCGGGCCCTGAGGTTACAATAGACACGCCCACCTTGCCGGTTGCGCGCGCATAACCCGCCGCCATGAATCCCGCGCCCTGCTCGTTTGCGGGCACCACCAGATTGACACCCTTTTCCGGGTGGTTGCGGTTATACCGGAAGATGGCGTCATAAGTCGGCAAAATCGCGCCGCCGCTATATCCGAAAATGGTGTCCACGCCTTCATCCACTATTGCTTGTATCGTCATATCGGCGCCGCTCATCACAACGCCGTGATTGGGTGATTTTTTTCTTTGTTTTCCAGTCATAGTTGACCCTTTTTTTATTGGCGCCTTATTGGCCTTCTTTCATTATCATCATCAGAATCGTCAGAGACTGTTGTTCTCGCTTGGGCGCATCAGCGAAAACCCATCGTCTGTATGTTTAACGTGTTCTGGATGTCCCTTTCTTCCCGGGACGGGGGCGCGAGTAGTTTGTCTTGAAAATAACGCGCCGCCAACGATACAGATGCAGCGCGACATAATAACAAAACCGCGAGCGCCATTGAGTCAACAGCGCTCGCGGAAAAGTGTTTATACAGATCGATCAGGCATCCTTTTCCGTGTCTTGCGCCGCGTCGTCAACGGACGCCTCGGGTACACCTGACACGGGGGTCTCCTGCTCATCTTCCTGCGGCGTTTCGGGTTCCTCTTCCGCCTCGGTTGTTTCGGGTTCCTGCGTCTCCGCAGCCGGGTCTTCCGTTTCGGCTTCGGTCTCCGGGGCCTGTTCCGTTGTCTCAACAGATTCAGTCTCGGCAGCCGCCTCTTCCGCGGACGGCTCATCAGCCGCTTCTGTTTCCGGGGCCTGTTCCGTTGTCTCAACAGATTCAGTCTCGGCAGCCGCATCTTCCGCGGACGGCTCATCAGCCGCTTCTGTTTCCGGGG
>SLFT01000313.1 GCA_007124105.1 Candidatus Hydrogenedentota bacterium
AACTGCTTGTGAAATTCCTGCACGGAGAACTCGCCAAGGAAAGCATCCCCATGCCGCGCATCGCGGGCGCTTGACCGCTATCTTCCACAAAAAAGCACCCTGTTTAAGGGCCAGCTCTTCGTTCTTAATCCGCATATATCGGAAAAATTCGTCGCAAGCATGCGAGTTAATAATTCGACTAGTTCGGTTTTTAGCTGTGCCGCCAACCATCGCAATACTCCCAAGGGTACACTGTATGTTCCGGGCCGTCGCACACAATCTCGGTAAACCCGCCGGGATGCCGCTCTTTTTCGTAGAAGAGCGCGGCGGACGTGACTTGTTCGATCTTTGGAAACAGGGGATCGCGAATATGGCTGTATACGTGTACATGACCCGCAAGATAAAGGATGGGACGGCCTGTCTCTCCGAGGAGGCGTCGTAACGCGTCTGCGTTCCCCAGACGGCGCATGAGTCCCGAGCGATACGCGTCGGTACAGGGCAATATCGGGTAATGGGCCAATACGATGAGGGGCCCGTCAGGCGCCTGTTCAAGCAAACGTCGCGTTGCGGTCAGTTGCGTTTTCGTTATTCCACCTCGGGAACTCAGGAAATTCGGCCTGGCCGTGGGCACTATAAGCAGTGGCGCGCCACCGGGCAACAGGGTCATCCTCGGGGCGCCCGGCGTTTCAATGCGATCGCCGAAATAGGACTCAAAACGTTTCCGGCGCAAGGACTCGAAGGTGTACAAGTCGTGGTTGCCCGCCGTTATGTAAATAGGCGCATCATACCGGGCAAGCGCGTCCACAAACGCGGCGGCCATCTTGTATTCCGCGTCCGTGGCGGTGGTGGTCAGATCGCCGCCAATAAGCAGGACATCAGCGTTCAAGGTGGAAAACTGTTCTATAAACGCCGCCACCCGCTCCTGGCGCACATACTTACGCCGGCGCAGCAACAAGTTCAGATTTCCGAGCATACGCTTGTTGCACAACAACAACGGATTGCGCACAATCCGCCAGAAATGAAGGTCGGTTATGTGGATAACTCGCGTCATGACAGTGTTGTATCCTCTCGCAAACATCATCGCGTGCGCCTATTATCCATAAAGGCGACCGTTGCAACAAAATTTCCCTGGCTCAGGATGTTTTTTTCGTGGATTTATGCTATGCTATATTTGTTGTCGGCCATGACGACCGGCGTATTTTGTTTTCAATACGGGGAAATGCTTCTTGCCGCCTTGCGCTGACAGCATCCACGGCAGTTGTTTCCCCTATGCAACCATCACCAACCGGAAGAGAGGTAACGGGATTATGAGTAAGAAACGTGAAACTGGCATGTCGCGGCGCGACTTCGCCAAGGCGTCGGCACTGGCGGCGGGATTCGCCGTCCTTTCCAGCAAATCGGGCGTTGCCCAGGACAACGCGGATACGTTGAAGGTGGGCCTGATCGGCTGTGGCGGACGCGGCGGCGGCGCCGCGGTGAATTGCCTGACCGGCAACGAAAATGTGAAACTGGTGGCGCTGGCCGATGTATTCGAGGACAGGTTGACCAGCAAGCGTCGCGAGCTGGAGAGCAACAGCGACCCACGGGTACAGCCGAAAGTAGACATCCAGGACGACCAATGCTTCTTCGGGCTGGACGCCTATCAGCGTCTGCTCGAGACGGATGTGGACATTGTGCTTCATGCAACGCCGCCTTATTGCCGTCCCATGCATCTGGAAGCAATCGTTGCGGCCAATAAGCATACCTTTATTGAAAAGCCTTTTGCCGTGGACGCCGCCGGTGTGCGCCGTTGTATCGCCGCATCAAACGCCGCCGCCGAAAAGGGCCTCTCTATCGTTTCTGGTTTGCAGCGCCGCCATCAGACATCTTATATGGAGACGATTAAAAAATTGCAGGACGGCGAAGTGGGCGAGATTCTGGCGGCGCGCGCCTACTGGAACGGCACACTTCCCTTCAGCCATGAGCGCAAACCGGAATGGAGCGACCTCGAGTATCGCCTGCGCAACTGGTATAACACAATATGGACCTGCGGCGACAACATCGTCGAGCAGCACATGCATAATATAGATGTCATCAACTGGGTCCTGGACGCGTACCCGGTCAAAGTGGTCGCCGCAGGCGGACGCGCCTGGAAACCGAACGAGGAACGTTACGGCGACCTGTGGGACAATTTCACCTGTGATTACGAATATGAAAACGGCGTACACATGTTGAGCATGTCCCGTCACTGGCGCGATAGCGCCAATGCCGTGTTCGAGGAAGTGACCGGCACGAAGGGCAAGAGCACCTGTCGCGACATGGGCCGCGACAGAAGCGATCCTTATGTGAACGAGATTATTGCGCTGGTACAAAGCATTCGCGGCGAAGTTCCTTACATCAACGAAGGCGTACGCACTTCGGAAAGTACGCTTACCGCGTTAATGGGGCGCATGGCCGCTTATACCGGTAAGGAGGTGACCTGGGACGAGGCGTTGAATGCCGACGAAAGTCTGGTGCCCACCGTACTCGATTTTGACCAGGAATATCCTGTCGGACCAATCCCGGTTCCCGGCGCATAACATTTCCGCTGCATGTTTCTTACGGCAGGCCGTCGTTTACGATGGCCTGCCGTTTGCTTTACAATAGTAGCATCCGGGCAAACATCCGGACGGTTAACTCATGCGACCGTATACGCCACTATAGACGCGCGCGACTTTCTTCCCGCCGGGAACTTTTCCGGTTTAACTGCCGCGCGGCATAAAATGGAAACAAATATGAAGCAACAAATCATGGCGGCCTTATGCGCCGCAGCGCTGTTCTGTTGCGTCTCGGCGCCAGCGGACATTACAGGGTTCATCAGAGACGACACGGGCGCTATCATCCCTAGTGCGCGTGTATTTGTTGAACCAGGCATTGACGGCGCCGTAGTTGAGGGCACAACAGCCGCTGACGGCGCGTTTTCGGTTGCCGGCGATTTCTATGGCAATGTAGGCGTATTCTCTCATGCCCCCGGTCATGGATTTGGCGGCGTTCATCTGACTGTTGCGGCAGGCGATCAACCCGCGAATATACGCATCACACTTGCTCCGGAAACGCAAATCACCGGCATGGTCACGGACAGTCGAGGCGCCCCCATTGCCGGCGCGCGCGTCTCCAGTATTGCCATCACACAGCCAGTGAAGGTGGGCATCCCGCTGTCGAAACTCGCGGACTTTGGGATTACGACGCCCACCTCAGACGCCTCGGGACGGTTCCGAATAGATGCCGCGCCACGCAACGCGGTCATGGCGCTGAAGATTGACCACCCCTTGTATGCGCAGGGGACGGTCATGGACGTAAACGCAGGCGAGAGAGATGTTAAGGCGGTACTGCATCGCGGCGTTCAGATGCGCGGCCAGGTCTTTATACGCGGCGCTGATGCCCCTGTGTCCGGGGCCACGGTTGCCGCGCGCAATGCGCAACCGCCCCATGACACCGCGTTCAGCGTCAGCGACGGCGCGGGCGTGTTTACCATGCGGTTGAATCCCGGCGTCTATTTATTTCAGGCACATGCGGCCGGACGCATTTCTCCTGGATTCCAGCAGGTTGTCGTATCCGGCGATTCGCTTGAACAACAAATACGCCTGGGACTATCTGAAACAAGCCAGATTGCGGGCACAATCCATAATGCGCGCACTGGCGAACCGATTCCCGGTGTACGCGTAATGCTTGAGACACAGGGTCAACCCGCGGGCGCGGCGCGCACCGGGGCCAACGGTCGTTTCCTGTTGCGCGCGGCGGCTGGCGACAACACGCTCCATTTCGAGGACGCGCCGGGCTATCTGCCGCCTGACACGCGGGCGTTGCGCGTATCCGCGCCGGGCGGCGATACACTCGAGTTGCCTGGGCTTTGGCTTGCGCCTATTCCCGACTTTACCCTGCGCGTGTTCGAGGACGACGGAGAAACACCCGTTGCGGGCGCGTTTATCGCCTTGCTGCGCCCACAGCAATTTGGCTGGCAACAAACCGATGGGGACGGTCGCGCGACGTTGCGCTTTACAACACTTCCGGAGGATAACCGTGTAATCGGATTTGTGGAACATCCCGCCCGGGACAAAGGCGCTCTGTTCGCGCTCGACAGGAACAACGGTGAAACTGGGGCGGTTGCCTTGTTGCCGTTGGCGACCGTTACCGGTCGGGTTGTAAACGACAGCGGCGCGCCGGTTGTGGGCGCTGCGGTGGGCGCTTTATTTGCCGACGATACCTTGCCCGAGGCGCTTCCGCTATGGCGCTGCCTTACGGATGGCGACGGCGTATTCCACTGGCCCGCCGCGCCGGCGGGCGTCCCCCAACGCTGCGTCGCCGCCCTGGGTTCCCTGGAAGCCGCCGCACAGCACGACATTAACCCGAGGCCAACCGAAACGCTTGATGTGGGCGTTATCACGCTCTCCGGCGCTGTTTCCGAACCCCCGACTGCCGCGCATCATTACCAGGCGTTGCCCCATCTCTGCGGCCCTGTCGCGACGCCTGGCGCCTCCGGTATTGTGGCGCTTTACTGTACGCCGGCCAAGGCGGCCGTATATACGCAAGCGGCCGCGGGCATTCGCGAGCATCTACGCGCGTTCGGCTTCGAAACATTGGTGGCGGTGACCGGCGCGTATGTATGCGACCACGCGCAAGCGCCTGTCTATGAGGGCGGGGACAGGCCTTTGGCCACCTATGTATACAACCACGAAGGCGCGCTAACGCTCCGAGCAATGGGCTTGCCGCCCATCGCCTGGTTGCGCGCGCTACAACCGGAACAACCCTGACTATGACGCCTACCAGAACAGATGTTACGTTGCTTGTTGCACTTATTGTTTTTGGACTCGCGCTGCCCGCCGTGTCTGTTACCGTACGCGGCAGCGTGGTGGATGCGCAGGGCGCGCCCATTGAAAACGCCTCCGTATTCCTTGCGCAGGACAGACAAGCGCGCGCCTCTGTCACCAACGAGGCAGGCCGCTACCGTTTCGACGATGTCGCCATCCGCATGATGGAACTGACGGCATACAAGGACGGCTACGCTGTGGACGGCCATACACTGCTGCCACAAGGCGATGTCGAGTTGAACATGACTTTACTCGCACCTGACGCTATCACCGTGCGCGTTATTAACAACAACTTCCTGCCCGTCCCAGGCGCGCGCGTTACAGCGATGACAGTGAACGACCGATTCCTGGTGTCCGCGGAAGACCTGCATGAGGCGGGATTCCCCCTGTTGCGCAGTGACGACAACGGCATCCTTGAGATTCCCATGCTGCCCGAAAAGGGCTTTATCAAACTCACCCTGGGACATCACCGCTACGCGGATTCCAACGTAGCCTACCTGCCGGTGGACGAACGGCAAAACGATATCATCCTCTACGAAGGGACGCGCCTGCGCGGACGCGTCACCGTCAAGGCTCAGCCCATTGCCGATGCGCGGGTGTCGTTGTTCCAGGTTGGCGTGGGTGGTCAGCGCCGATTCGCCGAAGCAGTAACTGATCCAGAGGGATACTATCATCTTCGCGCTCCCGAGGATACCTATTTGATTACGGCCTGGCATCCCGACTATGCCGCGCCCGCGCCCGTGTCCATGGACATGCGCAACCGGGATGAAACCGCTGTTGCGAATTTGGAATTGTTGCCGCCGTATATCCTGCGGGGCAGCATCATGTTGCCCGATGGCGAGCCCTGTCCCGGCGCGCGGGTAATGTTCCGACGGGACACCACCATTTTTGACGACGCAATCACCAACGCACAGGGAGAGTACCGGCTGCAAATCGGTGAGCCGGAGGGCCTGTTGCGCATAGTGCCCCCTCCGGGCTATATGACAGAGATACTCGCCGATATCCCTGTTGACCTCGGCGATGTACGCGATATGCACCTTGACCCGGTACGCCTCAAGGCATTGCCTGTAATTCGCGGTCGGGCGCGTTTCCCCGCGGACACATCCCCGTCCCGCTTATATTTACGTTCTCTCGACCTTCCTTTTCCTGTTCATGACATCACCCGGGAAGACGGCGCCTTCGAAATACGGTTTTCATACCAGCCGGATCAAAGCGCGTTAACCTTTCGGCTGGAGCATCCATTGCGTTTTCTGCGCCGTGATTTCACCATCAATCTTGAGGAGCCGGGCGAAGTGGAGATGCTTCTCGAACCCTTTGACCCGGACTTGAGGCGACGCCCGCCTGAACTGGGCAGAAACAATATGGAAGCGCTGCTGGGCGAAGACGCGCCGGCCATACAATGTTCCGACTGGTTCAACACCCATCCAACTACACTGGAAGAACAACGGGGCAAGGTGGTAGTCCTCACGTTCTGGGGCGGGTTTGACGACAGCCTTTTCGCGCAGAACCGAATGACCGAATTGCGCGTAATGCATGAGCTCTTCCGCGATCAGGACGATGTGATCGTCATCGGCGTTCATGACGCAAGCAGTGAGGCGGACGAAATCGAGGACTATCTGGCCGATTACAACATTTCCTTTGCTGTGGGCAAAGACGACGACCCCTTTGTGAGTTTTGATAATTATGGCATTAATTTCATCCCGCAAACCGTGCTGATTGACAAACAGGGCATTGTCCGATATGCGCAGGTAGAGGGGCGATTCCTTGAACTTGTGAAAGCGTTGCGACGCAGGCCATAAGCCGACGTGTAACGGCGCGGGTTTTGGCCTTTGTACATGATAAGGGTATAATGCAATATGATAAGTACACAGAGAAAGTGACGTATTTTCGTTGCTTGTCGCCTGTTATTGATTTTACGTCATGATTGTTGGAACGACAGGACAAGGAAAAACAAGTAAAAAAAGGAGCGACTGCCAAATAGTCCCGTGACCTGAAGAAAATCTCGCGGGGCGAATTCACTATTTGGTAGTCTTCCCTGAACTTTATAGTATGTTGTTCACGCTTTAGCGTGCCGACCTGGACACATTTACTCAAGTTTACTTGCGCAACCCGGCACGCTGAAGCGTGAACAACATACTATAACTTCATTGTTTATGGCGGAAGATGAAAGCATCATGAACGCATGGATATAAGTTTTGGTTCTTTTGTAGAGGAGAACAGTCTATGAATGTGCGTCCCGCGTATGTGGCGGATCAGTTTTATCCGGGCGATCCGGATGAACTTCGGGCGATGGCCACCGGTTATATTGACGCGGCGCCAGTTGCCGCGCGGCCCGACAATGTTTCCGGCGTAATTGTTCCTCATGCGGGTTACATTTTTTCCGGCGCCACGGCGGGATACGGTTACAAGCGCATCCAGGGCGCCGTACCCGACCGCGTGGTGTTGCTGGGCGTATCCCATCGTTACCGTTTTGACGGGCCGTCGTTATATGGTGGTGAAGCGTTTGACTCGCCCATAGGACGATTGCCGCTCGACGAGGCTTTTACGTCATCCCTGAAAGAACGGTTCTCCTGGTACGATGGCCGCCCCCATGAGCACGAGCATACCCTTGAAACCCAGTTGCCCTTTATTTTTTTGGCTTTGGGAGCGACGCCAATTGTCCCAATATTATTTGGAGCGCCAGCAGGGCAACAACATAGTGACTTCGGCGTCCAGCTGGCATCCATGCTAACACCCAAAGACTTGGTCATCGCCTCCACTGATTTGTCCCATTTCCTTTCGGACGATGAAGCCAATACGATAGACAAGCGCACCATCGCGCACATCCTCGACGGCGATTCAGAAGCACTTATCGAGGAACTGCGCGATGAAAGATGCTCGGCATGCGGCGGGGCGGCAGTCATCGCCGCATTGTCGTGCGCCGCCGCCCGGGGCGCCATGTTTCGCAGGCTCCTGGACTATCGCACCAGCGCGCCTGTCTCCGGCGACTACAGCCGGGTAGTCGGATACGCGGCTATCTCCCTTGAATACGATGAGGAGGACGCATGACCATTACCGTTCGTGACATATCCGCCTATATGGATAACTGGGCGCCGCCCGGCTGGGCCTACCCCTGGGACCGGGTGGGGTTGCATACCGGCAGTCCCACACAAAACGTGGAACGCATCCTGGTGTGCCTCACTGTAACGCCCGCCGTGGTTGCATCGGCGAAACGGGCGGGCGCGTCCATGATAGTGGCCCATCACCCGCTGGTCTGGGCCCCCCTGAAGACGCTTCGCGAGGATAACCCGCACACACGTCTGTGTCTCGATATTTGCCGGGCAAACATCGCTTGCTTTGCCGCGCATACCAACCTTGATGTGGCCCCTGACGGTGTGAATGCGGCGCTGGCCGAAAAGCTGCAGCTGGAAGACAAAGCAATTCTGTTCCCTGAACCACACCTTGACCAGGTCAAAATTGTCACTTTCGTACCCGACACCCATCAGCGGGCGGTATGCAACGCGCTAGCCGAAGCGGGCGCGGGCGTGATAGGCGAGTACACCCACTGTTCATTCAGCGCGCCGGGCGTCGGTGCGTTTCTACCCGGCGCTTCAACGACCCCCTTCGTGGGCGCCAAAAACATTGTCAATGAAGAACCTGAATTGCGTGTCGAAATGCTTGTGGATAAAGCGCGCCTGGCCGGGGTTGTGCAAGCGCTGTACGACGCGCACCCCTATGAAGAACCCGCTTACGATATTGTCACCCTGGAGAATAAGAATGAACGCGCCGGCCTGGGCATGACAGGGGCGCTGCCGCACGCCCTGCCCCTGCGCGATTTCGCTGACTATGTCCGTGACGCGCTGGCAGCGCCGTACGTGAAAGTACACGGGAGCGGGCGCAAGAAAGTGCGACGGGTTGCCGTACTGGGCGGCAGTGGGGGTGATTTTGTAACGCGATTGCCCGAAGCGATTGACGCCTACGTCACCGGCGACATCAGCTATCACCACGGGGAAACGGCGCGATTGCGCGGCATAGCCTGCCTGGACGCGGGCCATTATGCCACAGAATTGCCTATTGTCGGCATAATAGCCGCCAGGCTGCGTAAGGCGTTCCCCACACTTGGCGTAACCCTCTGTGGCGAAAGAGAACCTGTATACGTGGCAACAGAGGATAAATAAGTAGGCCCATGCACGCCTGTAATCACAACTTTAACGTGAAACACACGGCGTATTTGCGCTATACTGACAGTTTCCAGGCGCACAACCCTGCTCTACAATCGGAACACTATCTATGAACTTCAGCATCATTCAGATGTCTTTAATAAGGGGCCGTTCTTGTGCTTAGACGAAAACGTGAATTCATACAGGCACTCATCTGTATAGCGCTCCTTTTTGCCGCGCCCATCCTCATAAGCGCGCCCGCGTTACGGCGCGGCGACCTGCCGATAAACCTGGATGCGCTTACCACGCGCGCCCCCTGGCAGGAAGCGCGTTTGCCCGGACGCGAACCCGCGCAAACGAGCGATTTCGTACCCGCCATAGACCGGTACTACCCGTGGTACGCTTTCATCAGTGAGGCCGCCGCCAATGGCGAGATACCGCTATGGAATCCCTACGAAGGGTTCGGGGCGCCCTTTCTCGCGCTGTGGCGTACACGCGCCCTTTCGCCCTTTTCCGCGCCGCTATATTCATCGCTGCCCCTTCACGCGGCTATTGGCATAAGTGTCTTCCTGAAGATTCTGGTTGCCGGGTTAAGCGCTTACTTTGCCGCCAGGCGTTTTCATTTTGCGCCGCCTTATGCATTGCTCGCGGCGATTACCTATCAAACAAGTGGTTTGCTGCTCACAGGGCACTGGCATCCCGCGTCCGATGTCATTCCCTGGCTCCCGTTGTTGCTGCCCTGCGTACAACGGGTACTGCTTGGCGACTATCGTTTCTGGCCCTATATGGCGACGATTGTTGGCGTTATGGCGCTGGGCGGCGACCCCGAAACACTCGCGGGCATCTTATTGTTTCTCCTTGTTCTCACGCCCATCTACAGTATGCGCACCTACACCAGCCGACATCTCTTCGCCGCATTCTCGGTTGTTGTT
Organism: Candidatus Hydrogenedentota bacterium; assembly: GCA_007124105.1. Classification (GTDB taxonomy): domain Bacteria; phylum Hydrogenedentota; class Hydrogenedentia; order Hydrogenedentales; family CAITNO01; genus SLFT01. Next base: position 9,877 of record SLFT01000313.1, read on the forward strand.
TTCACCATCGCTGTCGGGTTGTTGCTGGCGGCTGTCCAACTGGCGCCTTACATAGAATTTACCCGCCACGGCATACTCGAAGGGCCGCCGCTGAATACATTTCGCGCGGCCAATTTTGCAATGCTGCTTGCGCCCGCGCCGCATTCAAACATCACCGACGCTTCTATGTGGCTACCCGCCGGCATTATCGGCGTCTTGCTTGTGCCGCTCTGGTTGGCTGTTCGCCCTTTTGCCAATCGCATACGCCGTCGCCGTCTTGAGGCCCTTCTCTTCGCAACAGCAACTGTACTGGCCGTGGCGTTTATCAGAGTATCCCTTTTACGCCGGATTCCAGCGTTTTCCCATATTGACGTGTGGCACTTTGCGGCGCCCTATCCGCTGGCGCTCGGCCTTCTCGCCGCCACCGCGTCAACCGAATGGGTACATCTGGACGCGGATAAATGCAAAAGCGCGCTGAAGACGTTGGTATGGCTCCTTCCCATTTTCTGGGGGGGGCTATTCGCGGGTACACTTGTCGCCATGCGCGGCGCCGCCTATTCGTCCGTTTCACACAGTAATCTACTTACTTCAGCCGTTGTGGCATTTGCTGTCCTGATCCTGTTGCTTGGCACGGCGATACGCCCTAAACCAACCGTAACCGCCTATACCCTGACGGCGATGGCGGCGTTATGCGCATGGTGGGTCTATACACCTGGCGCCATTATCACGCCAGCCCAGCAGGTCTTTCCCGAGACCCATTTTATTCGGACGTTACACAATCAGGACAGTCGCATAGCGGGCACTGCGCGCCTGAAACAATGGCCGCTATCTGTTCACCAGATAGCGCAGACACACAGCCCCTCAGGCGTTACGCTGCATCGTAGCGCGCGCTTTATGCATCAAGCGGGCGAGCAGCCTGACCTTTTGCGTCTTACAGGCGCCAGGACGCTTCTGCTGACCAAACACGATATAAAGGGCGGCTTCTCCTCGTTGCGCCCGGTACTCAATATACAAGAAGTATTCCCGTCCGGGGCCATACTATTGAAAGACCTCCAGGCCCATGAGCGCGCGCGCGTGGTTCATGCAGGCCGCGCCCTCGACGCTGCCGCATCACCCCAAATACGCGCAACCGGTCCGCCGCTCATCGAGGGGGGTACGCTGCCCACTGAGGCAAGCGGCGCTCGCACTGCCAGCGCCGCCATTACCCACGACGCATTTAACGCCGTCACCCTTGATGTATCCAGTACGCTTCCCGGCGTTCTGACCCTTGCCGATGCCTGGTATCCTGGCTGGCACGTAACCGTAGATGACGCCTCCGGCCATTCATTCCCCGTTGATCTCGCTTTTCGTGGCGTGGAAATAGGCGACGGCGCTCATGAGGTCACCTTCTTCTTCAGCCCCTTCTCGTTACAGTTGGGCGCGCTGATAAGTCTTGGCGCATTCCTTGTTGTCGCCGGCGGATTCGCATCGCTTTATCGCAACCGACGTCGCGCCTGACGCCCATATCATTCAGTTGCGCCGGCGAAGCTTACGACGACGCCCCGTTCTTATGCCGCAAGATAGCAGCCACATTCCTTTCAACCGCGCCGCGATTGGCAAGCACCACCTCGCGCCCGGTACAGGCAATCCGCTCGCGCACAGCAGGCGTCTCCAGCAACGTACACAACAGGGATTGCAGCGCTTCGGGCCTCTCGACTTGTACAGCGCCTTCCTGGGCAAGCAGCATCCCGGCTGCATCCGCGAAGTCTTCCATGTGCGGCCCAAAAACAGTGGCCACACCCACTGCCGCTGACTCCAACGGGTTATGACCGCCAACGCCAGGAAAGAAACTGCCGCCGATAACGGCAACGGTTGACGCGGCGTAAAACTGCATTAATTCGCCAAATGTATCCAGAAAAAACACGCGCGCCTTTGGATTGCTCTTTCCTGATTTCACTTCTGAGCGTCGCAACACCGCCTCGCCCTCGAAGGGTTTCAGGGCCGCGTCCACACGCTCGAGGTGCCGCGGCGCAATCACCAGCCGCGTCTGCGGGAATCGTTCTTTAATGTGACGCCAACAGTCAGCCGCCAGTTGTTCATCGCCAGGGCGCGTACTTCCGAATATAAGCAAAACGTCATGAGGTTGGAATCCATTCTCGCGACGCAGTGCCAGAAGCGTTTCAGGCTGATATTCCGCTAAGGCTGTATCGCATTTCATGTTGCCCGTAACTGCTACATAGCTATCGGGGACGCCCAGACGCCTGAATCTTTCCGCGTATGTTTCATCCTGAGCGCCAACAAAATTTACGTAGGAAAACAACTGCGGCAACACATAGCGAAACCGGGCATAACGTGGAAACAATTCAGCGCTCAACCGCGCGTTCACAATCATAACGTCCGCGCCGCTTCGGCGTGTTTCACGCAATAGATTTGGCCATAATTCCGTTTCAATAATGACCAGTTGACGGGGGCGCATCCTTCGAACAAAAGAACGAACGCTTATTATGAGATCAAAGGGGACAAACGCAACAGTTATTGCAGGCGCCCGCATCCGCGCCAGGCGCAACCCCGACAATGTACTGACGGTCAGCACAACAGGAATAGTTGGCGCCTTTTTCTTGAATGCCTGAATTAACCCCATTGCGACATTGACCTCGCCGACGCTGGCAGCATGCACCCAAAGCGGTGAATCGCCGATATGCGGCGACAGCACCGGATAGAAGCGTCTCAATAAGGGGCGGTGCCGGGAGGAAGCGACAAGGTAAAGCGCGCCGAGGGGCGCAGCCAAAAGAAGCAGTAGATTATAC
>SLFT01000390.1 GCA_007124105.1 Candidatus Hydrogenedentota bacterium
CTTACCCAGAGCTCGCTGGGTTTTGGCATGGCGCTTATCCTTGCGCCGTCCATTATGCTGATGATAGAGCCTGTCGCCGTGGTTCCCACGGTGCTGCTCATGAGTTTGACCAACACGTCGCTTGTTGCTGTTCGTTCTCGGCATCTGATTCAGTGGCGATTGCTGTTGCCCCTGGCGGTGGGCGGAATAACAGGGTTTACGCTGGGCATTCGCGTCCTGCTCCTGTTAGACGCAAACGCAGCGCGTCTCTTTGTCGGCCTGTTGGTGCTCGTTTTTACCGTTGTCCTGTGGACAGGTTGGCGCAGACCGCTTCCTGAAACGCCGTGGACGCTTATACCGGTAGGGTTTGTAAGCGGGTTTACAGGCGGCGCCACGTCCATAGGCGGGCCGCCGGTGGCGTTGTTTCTGACGAATCAGAATATGCCCCGGGATATGTTCCGCGCTAATCTTGTCTGTTATTTTTGCGTCATCAGCTGTTACGGTATCGTACGGTTGACAGCCAACGGCGTCCTGGACGCAAGCGTAGCGTTGTACGCGCTCACGCTGTTTCCGGCGACGGTGCTTGGCACAGTGACGGGCCTGGTTTTCGGGGGCCGCATTCCCGAGACAATGTTCCGGCGCGCCGTGTTCAGTTTGTTGTTCATCATGGGCGTGATATTGGTCTACAACGGCGCGCGTACGTGATTGAAGGGGTTGACAGATGCCGCATCAACATTGACGCGTATCTTTTGATTTCCACGGCGTTAGAATGCGATTGTGGCCAGGATGGCTGAAACGCGGTTCTGATATGAGCAATATACCGCTTGACATCGTGTCATATTGCCTGTATACTATGGGTGATTATGACACATTATTTGCCACGAGAAATAACCGTCAGGCTGATGCGGGCCTTGAAGCGGCTGCCTGTTGTGGTGTTGTCTGGGATGCGTCAAACAGGTAAGAGCACGTTGCTCCAGCAGGAACAGGCAATAGCGGCCGGTCGCGTTTATCATACGCTGGATGATTTCGCGTCGCTGGCAGCGGCGCGGGAAAACCCGGAATCGCTGGTGAAAGACGCCGTTATTCTTGATGAAGTGCAGCGTTGTCCGGAAATACTCATGGCGATCAAGCGGGATGTGGATGGGAATCGTCGTCCTGGCCGTTTTCTGTTGTCAGGGTCGGCTAACCTGGCGCTGCTCAGCCATGTCTCGGATACACTGGCTGGCCGGGCCGCTTACCTTACGCTGCATCCCATGACGCGTCGCGAAATTGGCGGCGCGACCGCCGATGCGCCCTTTATTGCGGCGTTTATTCAAGCGCCATCCCTGCCTACAGAGAAAGCCGAGCCTGTGACCGAACAAGAAGTGCTTGCGGGCGGTTTGCCTCCCGCGCGCCTGGGGCCGACAGAGGGTTTATCGGAATGGTTTCGTGGGTATGTGCAGACCTATGTTGAGCGCGATTTGCGGCAAATCTCTCAAATTACCGACCTGACCGCATTTCGTACGCTGACGCAATTGGCGGCTTTGCGCACGGGGCAGGTGCTGGTCATCAGTACGCTTGCGCGGGACGCCAAACTCACTTCTTCTACAGCCGGTCGCTATCTGGATTTGTTGGAGGCGTCGTTCTTAATCCGCCGCCTCCCGCCGTTCCTCAAGAACCGCAGTTTGCGTTTAATCAAATCGCCGAAATTGTACGCCACAGACAGCGGCATTGCGTCCTACCTGGCCGGCGTCGAGAGTCTCGAGCCCGGTCATGACGATCTGTTGCGCGGCGCATTATTCGAGACATACGCGGCGCAGAATCTCACGGCGTTGTTGGAAGCCCATCTGCCAGACGCGCAGCTTGCCTATTGGCATGAGCAGGGACGGCACGAAGTGGACTTTGTAATTGAACACAAGCGCCAGGTGGTGGCGGTAGAGGTAAAGGCGGCTACACGCTGGAGCGAAGGCGACCTCTCCGGATTGCGCGCATTTATGGACAGGACGCCCGCCTGCGTCGCGGCAGTGCTGGCGTATAACGGACGGAATGCGGTACAGCTTGAAGACAAACTGTTCGTCATTCCACTGGGCAGCCTGTTGTCATAAACAACACGTCTGGATATGTTGGAACTGTGTTGCTGTCTACCATATAGGCCACAAAAGAGGACCGTAGACCGTTTGAAACAAAGCGGAATTCACGGCTCTGTTGCAGTACATTGTCCCGGTGGGTTTCGCTTCGCTTTGTCCACCCTACGTAACAGGAATAGCAAATACAGCCGTAGAAAGGCGGACATGGATACAGTAAAGCGATACGCTATTGTTGGCGCCGGTGGGCGTCATGAGATGTACCGGGACGCTATCCTTGGCGAATACGCCGCTGGCGCTTTATTAACCGGTGTGTGCGACAATAATATCGGGCGCGCACAGTTGTCGGCCACGTGGGCGCGCGAGCAGTATGGCCAGGAGATTCCTGTATATGACGCGGATCATTTCGACGTTATGATTCGCGAGACGGCGCCGGATATTGTAATTGTCACAACCAAAGACAGCTTGCACGATCGCTATATCTGTCGCGCCATGGAGTTGGGCTGTGACGTTATCACGGAAAAACCGATGACCATAGACGCGGAGCGCTGCAACGCCATTCTTGAAGTCCAACGCAGGACAGGCCGCCAGTTGCGCGTCACCTTCAATTATCGGTACTCGCCGCCGCGTACACAAGTCAAGCAGTTGCTGATGAATGGCGTTGTCGGCGCAATCGAGTCGGTGGACTTCCATTGGATGCTCGACACCAGTCATGGCGCCGATTACTTCCGGCGCTGGCATCGCAACAAGGAAAACTCCGGCGGTCTGCTTGTGCATAAGGCGACCCACCATTTTGACCTGGTGAACTGGTGGCTTGACGCGGTTCCGGAAACGGTGTACGGCACGGGCCGCCGCGCCTTCTATGTGCCGCAGACCGCGCGGCGCCTTGGTCTGGAACATTGCTCCGAGCGTTGCCACAACTGTCCCGAGAGCGCCAGCTGTCCTTTTTATCTTTCCCTCAAGGACAACGCGCATCTTCGCGCGCTTTATCTCGAACAGGAACCCCACGACCACTATTACAGAGACCGTTGCGTGTTCAGCGAGGCCATTGATATTGAAGACAGCATGGCGCTGGCGGTTGTGTACAGTAACGGCGCGCGTATGAGCTATTCCCTTAACGCGTTCATGCCCTGGGAAGGCTACACGATAGCGTTCAACGGCAGCCAGGGCCGTCTGGAACACAAATGCGAGGAATCTGTTTACATTAATGCAGACGGCAGCGTACCAGGCGCGTTGAAGCGAGAGGGCACGTACATTCGTGTGTATCCCCATTTTGCGCCCGCTTACGAGGAACCGGTCTGGGAGGCTATCGGCGGCCACGGCGGCGGCGACGAATTGTTGCTTCAGGATATATTTGATCCGGACGCAAACAGGGACGACCAATACGGATGTCGCGCCGACCATCGCCAGGGCGCATGGTCTATTCTAACAGGCATAGCGGCCAATGTATCCATGCAACGCGGCGAGCCGGTAGCGACGCGTCCGTTGGCGCCTGCCCTTCGATGACGCGTAATATGGTATGATTACGCAGTAGATGTCGTATCCCGTATCGTTGGCGAGGCCCAAGTAACAGGAGTAACCGTGATGAGCAAAGTGTGTATCTTTTCACCTTCAGCGCCGCCCGCGGCAGGACCATACGCGCACGCGGTGCAGGCGAACGGTTTTTTGTTCGTTTCCGGCCAGGGGCCTTTCGCTTCCGATGGAAGCGGCCCTGTTCGCGGCACGATTGAAGAAGAAACGCGGTTGACCTTCGAGAATCTGAAATGCGTACTGGCCGACGCCGGCGTTGGCCTTGACGATGTTGTAAAGGTGACGGCGTATCTGGGCGATATGGTCAACTTCGCAAAATTCAATGACGTTTACCAGGTATACTTTCAAGAAGGCCTGCCGGCGCGAACCTGTATTCAGGCCGGCAAGCTGCCATTGGATATCAAGGTTGAACTTGATGTGATTGCCGTAGTGCCTGAAGGAAAATGATGCATTATAGACATTCCTTTCCGAAAATTGCGCTGACGCTTATTGCGACGTTGGCTGCGTCGTTTTTAGCGGCTCAGAGTCATCCGGCGAACTACAATAATGAAGGCGTTGCCGCGTATAAGGCGGGAAACTTCGCGGAAGCCATTCGCCAGTTTGAACAGGCCTACAAAGAGGCGCCGGACAGCGCCGTGGTGCGCCGCAACTTGTGCAACGCGTACCAGAGCGAAGCGAATGCGTTGGCGTTGAACAATGATTTCCGCAACGCCATACGCTATGTCGAAGCGGCTATTGACGTTGATCCCAGGAATCCATCCCCAGTTATTCAGCTGGGCTCGTATTATCTACGCACGGATAATTTGGACGCGGCCATTGACCGCCTTGAAGAGGCGATCGTTCTGAAGCCTGGCGACCTCACCGCTCATGAATTGCTCGGGCAAGCGTATTATCAGGATAACGATCTCTCGTCGGCCCGCGCGCAATGGGACTATGTGCTCGAAATAGAACCCAACCGCCCGGGCTTGAACGAAAAATATGAGAAAGCGTTTCGGGAGGAGTCGGTGGAATACGACTTTAACCGCTGGAAGTCGCGCCATTTCAGGATCAGTTATCCGCCGAAAGTGCCGGCGTCCTTGCGATCAAGCGTCTTTTCAATCCTTGATCGCGCGTATGTTGATATTGGCCGCCAGCTGGGCGGCATCTATCCGCCGCCGCCCATTCATGTAATTCTGTACACGGCGGAACAGTTCAGCGAAGCCACGCAGTTGGAAGGGCACGTCGGGGCGGTATACGACGGCAAGATACGCGCGCCGTTGACCGATTCCGAGGGCAATTGGCTCAGCAACCAGGAGCTGGAACGACGGTTGACTCACGAGTATGTGCATGTTGCCGTGCGGCATGTTGCGGGGGCCAATATCCCGTGGTGGCTCAATGAGGGGCTGGCGGAGACCTTGTCGAAATCGTTGAGCAACAATGATGTCAGACGTCTCCGCGAACATTTTAATCGGGGGGGCGAGATGTCTCTGGCCTCACTGGAAGCCAACCAGATTAACCGGCTTGATCCGTCTTCCTTGCGTCTGGCCTATCTGAAGTCGCATGCGACAGTGACCTTGTTGTGGGATCGGTATGGCCGCAACAAGATGATAGGGCTTTTACGCGCATTGGGCGACGGCATGGGGTATGAGAGCGCCTTGCAGGCCACGTATCGAAGGGGGTATGCGCTCATAGAGCGGGATGTAACGGGAATCTATCGCTAATCGTCCACATGGTCCGGCGCCGCTTGTAAGGACGCGGCAGTAACCGTCTCCAGGGGGCGGATACCCTGGCTGTCAACCTCGATAAACCGTAGTTGGCCGTTAATGGCTGCGGGCGTCATAATGGCTGTAGTGCGTCCCCAGGGGATGCCGTCCTGATCGCCCGCTTCGCGGTGGTAATGGCCGTACATCAGGTAGTCCAGGGGATCATCCACGAACAAAATCAATTGTGCGCGCATACCCATGGTCACATCGTAACGATGGGTGAACCCCACGCTCCAGCGCGCGGGGCGCAGCTGGCGCCGGTAATAATGCAGCCGTCCATCCTGGGGCGTCATGCTGTCGGCGATAAGAAAATCCTTGGTGTCAAAGCCGAGATACCCGTCCGCGCCGAACCAGAACCTGTACGTATGCGGGCCGAAGAAGCGCTCGTAGTTGCCCGGCATCCTGTCATGGTTGCCCGGCACGACAAAGGTTGGCAGGCGGCATGTATCCAGGACCTCCATGAAACGGAGAAACTGCGCTTCCGCGCCGTTTTCTGTGAGATCGCCCGTAATCAGCGCGAAAGCGGCCTCCGATGTGTTCACCGCCTCGATAACGTCGGCTATAATGGCCATGTCTTCCCTGGGGTGACGGGTTGTGCCGATGTGGGTGTCCGTGACATGGGCGATGAGATATTCTTCGGGTATGGTCTCGAACACAAAGACGGCTCGCCGATTGTTGTCTTCGTGTTCTGATGATGTTGCGTACAACGCGTATTCTCCGGGGGGTACATCGTCAGGCGCCTGGCACCGCGCCTGTTGCAGCCCGCCCGGCAGGGACTTCCATTCAGCCTCGAGGGGCCAGGCGCCGTTGTCGTTGACAAGCGCCAGTGTTGCTTCGCTGGTCACTGTTGCCTCGAAAACGTCGCCTGCCGTGATGATGACCGGCAGTCCGTTATTGGGCGTACGGATTAGTCCCAGCGTACCGTCTGGATTGCGCGCGTCGGCGCCCTGGCACAAGGCGCATCCGAGCGCGAGTGAGAAGACGAGCGATTTATAATGCATCATGTCATAATCCTGAAGTTGGTTCTGTCAAAAAAGGCGAGCAAAAACACGAAGTTCTTTATCATGGTATGTTGTTCACGCTTCAGCGTGCCGGGGCAACACATACATTTGTGGCGATAAATGCATTCGGTACGCTGAAGCGTGAACAACATACACGGAAAATCTTCTTCTGGGTTGCGGGCCATGCCCGCGTTAGTTTGTATCGGGACGCCATGTCGGCGCCAGCGCCGGAAACGCGTCCTTCGTCAATTGTTGCTGTGTTTTGCCTTCCTTGTCCGCGATGAATAACTGTGGCGCGCCGGTACGGTCCGACACAAATACAAGGTGTTCGCCGTCAGGAGACCAATCGGGGGCCCAGCAGTCATAATAGGCGTCCACGGCAACGGGGAATACATTGGCGGTACTGATCAGTACGCGGTAGATGCCGCGTCGCCCCTGGCGGAACGACTCGAAGGCTATCCAATTGTTGTCTGGCGCCCACACCGGGTTCCAGTCGGCTGCCGGATGATTGCTCACATTGGTGATGCCGCGCCGTCCCAGTACAAACAATTCCCGGTCGCCGCCGTCATTGGACTCGTATGCAATCTGACGACCATCGTTGTCCGGTTCCACGCACCACTCGACGTACCTGTAGCTGTCTGGCATGAGAAAGGGCAACAAGGGAACGGCCAGGGTCGGTGTAACAATATATATGTCGGCGGCCATATTCGGCGGCGCGCCGCCAACGCCAACGGCCAGCAGTACCCCGCGCTCTTCCGCTTCCGCGCTTAATTCCATGAGTCCCAACGCTTCGGCGGCGGCCTGGTCGTCTGGATCAAGGGCCTTCATCAAGTCCGTGGTGGGCAGCCATACAGGCCGGATCAGTCCCCGATGAGTGCCGCCCCAGATTGTCTCGGTGTCAGTATCGAGGTCATACACAAGTATCGCCTGCAATGGCGCCATGTCGCCGTCTGAACTGTAGGCCAGTTTACGTCCGTCTGGCGACCAGCGCGGTTCGTAATTCCAACTGAATTGGTGCGCGAGCGCCTTGTCTTCGCCAGAATCCGGACAGGCTACGCGGATGCCTGTTCCTTCGGGTTGCTTGCTCTGGTAGGCAATGTGTGTTCCGTCTGGAGACCAGCGTGGATAGGCGTCACGGTCGCCCTGGCCTACGGGCGTCGTTTCGCCTGTTGCTGCATCAATAAGGGTCAGGCGATAACTTTCCTGGCTTTCGCCCGCAATGTATGCGATGGTTCCTGTTTGCCCCACAATGCCGCATGCAAGGGCTATAACGAGAAGTGAGCTCATGGGGCTTCCTCCGGCGCCAGGTCAAAAGTGGCAACAACAATGGACTCTTCGCTTTTCAGCGGGTCGCGGTTAAAATCCACGGTATTGGGTTTGGGTATGGTATGCGGCGGCCGCGGTTCGAAGTCCAGGATATTCTCAAGGAAATACTGGTGGTCGGCAACGCGGAAACGCGCCGGGCTGTCCGCGGGCAGCGTAAGTTCCAATACAATGCCGCCGCCGCGATAGATGGAATAGGACAGACGCCAGGGCGCTTCGGTTATCTCCATGACTACGCCGTTTACGCTGGCGGCCAGCACATCCGTTTCCGGCAATGCGTACATCTCGACCACCTCGGCGCCGCGCGGCGAGTCCACGAGAAGACGCAGCGATCGCCGGTCCCCCTCGGTGATGTCGGAAAGCGCCTCGAGGGTGGGCGCTTCAATGGCGAGCGCCGGCGCCGGCGCTTTCAGATACTTACGCTCGGCTATGGGAATAAATTCCGTGATGGACGCTTTGGACGGGGCGGCGCCCAGAAACTGCTCGGTCCAGGAATCCGGCGCGTCGTCGCTGCTCATGAAAAAGGCCTCGCCCGTGTCGGCGTTCAGGCCATAAGTAATCGCGTTGAATTTCGGCTGCTGCGCTGAAAACCCCGGCCAGAAAACGCCCATGAGCAGCGGAACAATGCCCAGCAGCACCAGGAGTGCGGCCACGCGTCCACGAACAGGACCGGTCACTATGCGAATATGCGCCATCAACATGGTTGCCGCCAACAGGATTACGGCAATATGCAGCGAAACAAAAATGAACAGCAACGCCGCGTAAAATCCTTTTAGAACGCCAACCGTGAAGAGCAGCGTCGGGAATGCCGCCACAGCCAGCAGCAGCGCGCCGCCAAGGCCGGCAGTTTTCGACGTGTTACGGTTAAAAAGCCCCGCGCCAATCGGCAGCAGCGCGAACAGCAGAGGCCAGGTAATGTAGTAGGTGGCGCCGGGCATGAAGAAAAAGACGGGAACGAGCAACGCCGCCCAGGGCGCCAGGAATCCGAGCAGTGTGTTGTATACGCCCGCTTTGTCCATGATCCGGTTATAGACAAGAACGGTTGCGCCGGCGCAGATAAGCAGTATGCCCAGGGTCAGCTCATCACTGCTGTAAAGGATGTATACGCCGCGAGCGCGATAGCCCGCCAGCATCGCCGCGGCGCCGACGCAGCAGCACAACGCAAGCCATAGTATGTTGCACCCCGCCGCGCAGAGAATGCCCCGCATGGAAAGTTCGCCACGGCGCAGTCCAAAAGTTAGAAGCGCCAAATAGAGCGCGAGGACGAGAAAAATCAACAGCAGGGCGGTATTCTCGGAGTATCGTACGAGCCGGTTGCCTGGAAAATCGAAATAGACGAGGTTTTCAGTAACGTTTGCCGCGTCGGACAACGGCTGGTTGGCCAGATGACGGGCGAGGGGATGCGCGTATTCGCCGTTATGTTGCAGGCTTGCCAGCGACAGGTATGCGGGTGCGTCAAGCATGGTGTGGTACTTCTCCAGCCCATGAATAAACGCGCAATCATAGCCGGGGATGTCAGCCTGGATGAAGGCGGTGAGATCGCTGCCCACCGGCATGCGGTCGTATACCTCGTAGGAAAGGGACGTGGCGGCGGCGTTGCAGCGGGCGCGGGCCAACTGCTCGATAAGCCAGGCGTTCTTGCCGCTGGTTTGGTACATGTACGTCGGGCCGCGTACGCCGCGGGCGTCAAAGTTGATGACCACACGCACATCCTCGGCCCAGGGGTGTTGCTCCACAAATGCGTACGCACCACGAAGGCCAGTGCCGCCGTGCAGACGGCCCTCTTCGCCATCAGTAAAAATAAAGATGATATCGTTAAGAAAAGCGGGTCCACTCGAAAGCGCGCGCATGGCTTCAAGCATGGCCGCGACGCCCGCGCCATCATCTGCGGCGCCGGGGCCGAATGCCACGCTGTCGTAATGCGCCATCAAAGCGACCGCATCGCCGCCGCCCGATGCGCCAGTAAGCCTGACAAGAACGTTATGAACCGAGGCGGCAGTGGCCGGGGGACGGTAAACCATGGCTTCCTGGAGTTCCGGTTCGAGTCCCATTGCGCGTATTTGCGCCATGATGTAATCTCGTACCTTGTTCGCCTGCGCGCTTCCTGCTGGATGCGGCTCGGCGGCGATATGGAGAATATGCGCGAAGGCGCGCTCCGCCGAATAGGTTGTCTCGGGCGCCGCCTGGGATACGGGGCGCGGCGGGGCGTGGTGGCCTCTGGCTAAAAAGTAACAGCACACCAGCAGCACGACAAGCACTGTCTTGCCAAGTGTTGAAACGTTCATCTAATCTTTCCTCATTGGTATTCGGTACCATTTGTATTCTTATCGTCTGGGGGGCTTTGAATGGCTTCATCATATACAGGATTGTTCATCAATAACAAGCGTAACGGCTGCTTCAGCGACAGACAAGCCATCAGGCGACGTACAGGGCGCGTTACTTTCAGAGTGTGGGCAGCGCCCGCGTTGGCCGCCGCTAGTTATCTGTTGACACCGCGTGGGTTAAGTGCGCTAAATAAGAATAAAACATATATCTGCAAGGCATGATGCTGCGCAGCCCATAAAACGGGCGCTTTATTTCCTGAAGGGTAGGTCTACCACTACTGGTTGTATGGGCGTTCGTTATGCCGCTCAAAAGATTGCTGGTTTTAGCAAGGGCTGGTCGTGTATAATGTAGGGCAACGTGAGACTTGACATCCGAATTACGGTTTACTACAATACTTGTCAAGAATTTACTTGGACGCTAGTGTATTGGCAGACAGCCTAAGTGGTTTGCGTACGCATGTGTCGGCGCGAAGAGCTCGCGCGGGCGGATGTTGTGCAATATAGATAAGGTGCGGATATGGCCAAGTTGTGGTCGGGCCTGAAAAAACGTCTTGTGGTGGACATCGGTTCCAGCGCGGTACGCGTGTGTGAGCTGACCAAGACGAAAACCGACTTTGAAATCACCAAATTTGCCCAGTGCGAATACAATTCCGATCCGTCGCTTGACGAGGAACAACGTAAAGCGCTGCGGGTTGACGCGTTGCGCGACGCATTGAAAGAGGTGAAGATCAAAAAAGGTAAAGCCATTCTGGGTGTGCCCGGGCAATCGGTGTTTACCCGTTGTCGTACATTGCCGCCGGTGCCCGAGTACAAAGTGAACCAGATTGTCCGCTACGAGATTCAGCAGCAGATTCCCTTTGGCCTTGACCAGATTGCCATGGACTATGAGGTGCTCGGACGCACCGAACAGGGTGGGTTTGACGTCATGATGGCGGCCATCAAGGTGGACGTTGTGGAGAAACATATCGAGCCCCTCAAACCGCTTAAATGTGGTGTTGCGGCTGTGGACGTGTTGCCCCTGGCCTCCTACAATTGGGTTAAGCGCCATCAGGGGTTTGGCGAAGAAGGGGCGTGTGTTGCGCTTATCAACATAGGCGCGAGCACCACGGATATAGTCATTGAGCGCGGAAACCAGTTCAGGTTTACGCGGCCGCTTAATCTTGCGGGCAACGATATTACCAAAGCGCTTGCCGAGGCCTTTGATCTTGATTTTGAATCTGCTGAACGGGTCAAGCGTGAACGCGCTTTTGCGCCGACTGGGGACCCCAAACGCGACGGTAAAGGCGGCGAGGTGGTTGGGCGTGCCCTGGACAGGTTGGCGGGTGAAATCCAGCGCTCCTTTTCCTATTTTCGGTCGCAACCTGGCGGTGGTCAGGTGAACCGTGTATTACTGACCGGCGGCGGCGCTTGTCTGAAGAATATTGTTCCCTGGTTGCGCAAACGGCTTGATGTGGATGTACAGATTGTTAAGACGTTGGATGGTATTCAGATTGGAGCGGGCGCCCAGGCGATAAAAGAGCATCCGGAACGTGTGTGCGATGCGCTGGGCATGGCATTGCGCACATGCGAGCCCGTTGCCATTGATGTTAATTTGATACCGCCGCGGATATTGGCGAGCGCGCGTCGCAAGGAACAGGCGTTGTACTGGTCGTTGTCCATTTGCGCGCTGGTGTTGATATTCGCGTCTCTCATACCGGCGGAAGCCAACGAAAACGAGCAGGTTCGTGAGCGTATTGACGAATTGAAGCGCGTCATCGGCAGTTACGACCGGGAACTGGCGCAGCTTATTCGGCCTGGTGCGCCCGTGCCGCAATCCACCCTCAGACCACAGTTACAGGCGAGCAGGCAGCGACTGCAAACGCTTGAGAGCCATGTAACCACGTTGGACCGCGCGCGATTGGGGCGCCGCTTCTGGATAGATGAGATGAGTTTGGTGAATGAAGCGCGTCCCTCAACGCAACAGATTTGGTTTTCCGCGATTGAATCAACCCGTTGGCGTGAGGCGGAAGGAGGCGACGGTCAGCAGGAAGGCCAACCCCGCGGACGTGGCGCTGACAGGCAACCAAGGCAGCGCGGTGTCGGCGGCGCCGGCTTTGTTGGCGTCCAACACCCGAGCGATGCTGGTCGCGCAACGGACCGCCGTGGCCCGTTTCAAATGGCGCGGGACCTCTTTATTCCTCCTCAAAACGGACTTGTCGTTCATGGCTTTGCCGAGTCTGACGAGGCCATTTATCTTTTCCTGGAAGAATTGGAGCGGGTGGAGCAGCGCCTGCCCAACAACTGGTATGTGTCCATTGAAGAACATCGCTTCAGGCAAAGCGTACAACGTGTGCCTTGGGAAATTCTGTATGAAGCGCCTGTTGACGGCGTCGCATCAGGACGCACAGTAGCGGCCGGCGCGCCCTCGCTGTTTTCGTTCTCCGTGGAAGTCAAGTTAAGATATTCGCAGGAGAGGCCCAATCGCCAGCAGCAGGCCGGGGGGGACGCCTCGTGAAGTACAAGGAACAAATAATTGGCGTCGTCATTCTATGCGCTGTCTTTGGCGGCATGTTTGCGGTGTGGCAATTCCATTTCAAGGATATTTTTGCGGGATATCGGTCGGATGAAGCCTTGCGGGAAACCCTCGAACGCACGTACCAGGATTTGGTGCATACATTTCAGGGCTATAACCCTGAA
>SLFT01000380.1 GCA_007124105.1 Candidatus Hydrogenedentota bacterium
ACGAGCGTGTTTACTGCGTACTCTCCCATATTACCGGCCCGGCTCCGTTGCGCATTTCCGTCGTCGGCGGCAGTCTGTTATCCACGGTACCCGGGAAATTGGCGCCGGGGAAGGGCACCGCATATTCATGTCTGGCTTCGCCCTGCTGCGTACGCGCGCGGTAATCAAAGTCTAACAGACCATTCCCATTCAGGTCGCGCGTAGCCAGAAAATAGGCGCGCAGCCCGAGAATATGATAGAGGTCGCGCCCGTTATTCGCCAGTTCAGCCGGCAGCCCCGGTTCGGGAAGCAAGCCAAAGGTATTGCCCGCGGGACCCACGCTGATAAGCACAAAAGCGTCATAAGTGCGCGGCGGAAAAGACAGCCGCGAGAGTATCTGATCGCTGGGGTCCCATCCCTGCGCGTAGGCGTCCCCTTCCTTCAGCCAGTACTGTTGCGCGCGGGAAAACTGCTGCTTGTTCACTGGTATGTAAATAAAGGGCCGGGGCGTGGACTGTAATTGGTTCATGATTTCCGTTTGAAGCGCCGGCGTCGCCTGACCAGTATAGCGGGGCAACCCCATATTAAGATCATAAGCGCCATCTGCACGCCGCGTACCAATAGGCGAGTATTCAAGAGGATGTAACTGTCCGTCGTTGACCGTATCGTAAGACATGGAAAATTCGTCGTACATTTCTTCGGAGCCGTGGTAGCGCAACCGCGCCATATAAGGCATCAGATTGTAAAAACCGGAGTCGTAAGAGGGATCGCTGGGCGGCTCTGGATCGTTTGCGTGCTCGAAGGCCACATAGCCGTAAGCGGGCGGATAGCTCTGATAATCAATGCGATAAGCCTCCAACGCCATGTCCACCTGCCGCATGGCGCTCAGCAGACGGTTCATTTTTGCGCGTTCAATCATGCGCGGCCCGACAGTCAGTGTAAGCGACGCCAATATCGCGATAATGGCAACAACCGTCAACAGCTCGATGAGCGTAAAACCTCTGCCTGATACGTTTTTCATGATGTCTGGTTCTCCTGATTCTAACCCGAAAAATACTCTAACGCTATCATACCATAAAATAAGCGGTGGGCAACAACGGCTTTCTCGCATTGATTCTTCAGGCGCCAACGCCGCAATTGATACGCAGAGCGCTAAGAAGCGCCCGCGTTATCTGCTCTGAAATTGTTGTATGTTGTTCACGCTTGGTAGGGGCGAATGATTATTCACCCTTACGTGTTATTTTCGTAACTGTCTAGCATGACGCCTTCTTCAATCAAACTTTTGGATTCTGTAGTTCTGCCGCAGCACTTATTACTACTGTTCACTTTTGAAGCCCATTGGCAGACAGTTACTTATATTCATCCTTTACGAGTGAGGCAACGCCTCATGAGCGGCTGTCCCACTGTATCTTCTGGGCGCTTAACAGTGCGTCGGCCAATTCGGCGAGGCGAAGGCCTGGGCGGTTATCAACACGGTGACCAACTCCGCTTAAGACAGTCAGCGCGGGCAGAAGCAGGCATGAAGCAACGGTGTCCCCCTGTTCTACGCCTGCCTTGCGCGCATTGTTGCGCAGGAACGCGCGAATATGGCCTATATGGCCGTGAACAACCGTGGCTATTTCTGTGGGCGGCGTTTCATGGAGGTAAAACGCGCGCGCAAACAGACACCCCTGAAACCCGCGCGATTGCGACCAGTGGGCAAGGGTCGTGAAAAAAGCGCGCAACCGCGCTTCCGGTCTGTCCGCCTGTTCGCGGATAGCGTCAAAGAACCATTCCCGCCAAGAGACCCCGTCGAAATCTATGACGGCCGCAATAAAGCTCGTGCGCGTACCGTAATAGTTGTACAAGGTGCGTTTGGAGATGCCGGCTGCGGTCGCCACGCTATCAAGACGGAGGGAGAGCAACCCTTCGCTGTAACACATCAGACGTCCTTCATCGAGCAATGTCTGGCGTTTCTGGATTTCGTTTTCGCTCTTGCCGGACAATGCCTTCATTGGTCCCTTTCCGCTTCTACGCCAGCATGTCGGTCGCGCAACAGAAATTCGGTGGCGCGATCCTGCATTTCAGCGGCCAGCGCATTGACCCGTCGTGTAAACAGGCTGTGAAATGCCAGGGTTGGGATAGCCACGGACAAGCCCGCAACAGTAGTGATCAACGCTTTGGAAATACCGCCGGCCAATACCTGGGGATCGCCGATGCCCTCCGCCGTGATAACACTGAATACTTCCATCATACCAAGCACGGTGCCCAGTAAACCAAGCAACGGCGTTGCCGCCGCAATGATCTCGAGAACGGTCAGCCCCCGCTCGAGCCGCTCCATTTCGACGCGGCCCACCGCGCGCATGCGCTCAATGACCCGGGCGTGGTCGTGCGCTTGCATAACCAGTATTACGAGGACAATCCGCGCAAAAGCGCCGCGCCGCTTATTGCAAAGACGCCGTAACGCGGCAACGTCGTCTTCATTGTCGCATGTGTCCAGGGCGTGTTTCACCTCGGACGGGATCACCCTTCCGCGCCGCAGGGCATAGATGCGCTCCAAAATGATTGTTGCCGCAATAACCGAGCATAAACCTATCAGCGCCAGGGTCCAACCGCCTTGCAGCGCCTGTTCTCCAAAAAAAGGCATGTAGCATTCCTGTTTGGTGTCAGCGTTGATTCCAGATATCACGCAACGTATCTTCGCTTACTTGCGTCAGTTTGACGGCTTCTTCCTTGATGTAAGCGCCTGAGCCGCGCCGCAGTTTGATGCGCAACGCCGTCAACTGTTGGGCAAGCGGGAGTACGCGTATGCCAAGTTCGTGTGCGGTATCGGCGCGTCCGCTGCCGTGCAGCGCGCTTAACGCTTCGTCGCATCCTGATAAAATAGCGCTGGCTTTTACCAGCAATTGCCGCGTTTCATATATTTCAGGCGCAGCGTAAATCCGGTTAAAAAGACGGCCCTGCGCCTCATGAATAAGATTCAGCTGTTCAATGGCCGGGCGGCCGTCTTGCGCATGGATAATCTCGTCTATGTCATTCACATCCAGGTTATACTGGCGCGCCAGTTCCAGGTCAACATGGGCCTGCCGCCTGTCCGACTCCAGGATGCGTGTCGCAATCACATCGCGCCACCCTTCACATACCTCCGGTTTCCCGACCACGAAAAGTTGCCCCTGCCCCGGAAACATTTCAATGTGACGCTGACGGCCAACAGGAGCCCAGGCGCGCGTGCGCACCATTGTAGTGGTATCGAATATATCGAGTCCTTCCGGTAATTCCTCAGAAATGGTGAGGTTTACCGCGGTAACCTGGTCGGTATCATTGTTGATCATATACAGCAGATAATAGTCGGGGCCTTGCAGCCAGAATGTTGACAGTGTGCTCATGTCGCTCTGTAATTGCGACTTGGGATGTTTGCGCGCGTCCGCCTTGACATGGATGAACGGTGGCGGCTGTTGTATCGGATGCGCGCTCAAGAACAGGGGCGCCATCA
>SLFT01000243.1 GCA_007124105.1 Candidatus Hydrogenedentota bacterium
AATGGAACGAAAGGCGCCCACGATAGACCCGCGATCCTGATAGACGTTCAAACGAAACCGACTTACATTCTCTATGCCAAAAGAAAGGTCGCATTCCTTGTTGGATTCAAATTCAGCGACCTGGTCTTCGTTCATGACGCTGTAGATGAGCTCCTGCGTTTCCTCGGCGTTCAACTTTCGATAATAATCGAGAGCAAACAGATCCGCATCTTCGGCGTTGCCGGTTCTGTTCGCGTGATCGATCCTTCCGGCTCTTACATGTTCGAGCTGCTCGGGACTCAGTTTGTATTCTTCAAGGGGTTCGACGCTGCCGTGTATGCGGACCATTGGTGGCGCGCCCACGACAATGTGCAAGTCGCTTGCGCCTTCCTCGATCATCCGAGTAAGCATTTCTTTAATATCTAGATGTGCCATGAAAGTCTCCCGTGTTGCTTGATGCTTGTAAAACCGGCCCGGTCTCCCCAGGCAAACATTGCTTGGTTGCGCCATTGGCGAACAAGAATATCTTTACTTAACTCCCCTGCCAAATGCAATCTTTACTTCGGAGATGACCATAGCGCGTCCTCGCATCTCCGCCTACAACGGACAACAACTTAGTCCCCAATGGTATGTTCATGCACCTGCGCTAATGTGGTGAGCCCCTTGGCTGCCTTGGCCAGTGCGTTCTGTCGCAAAGTCTGCATCCCACATTTTATGGCCACCTGTTTGATTTCCTGCCCCGACCTGCGCTCCAGTACCAGCGGTTGCAATTCTGGATGGTTGCGGGTCGCTTCAATCACGGCTACACGCCCTTTATAGCCAGACTCATTACATTTGGAACAGCCCTCTCCCTCGACGAAGGTAGGCGTATCAATGTAGTCGAAGGGTCTATACTGAAAGCGTTCCAACACATCGGGCGGCACTTCAACCTGTCGCTTGCATTCTTTGCATATTCGCTTTAGAAGACGCTGTGCTGCCGCAAGGGCCACCGATGATTGCACCAGGAAGGGCTCGACGCCCATGTCCGTCAGTCGTGGAAACACGCCGGCAGCGTCATTGGTATGCAAGGTGCTCAGAACAAGATGGCCCGTGAGCGCGGCTTTCACAGCGACGTCTGCTGTCTCACCGTCGCGAATCTCACCTACCATCACCACATCAGGGTCCTGGCGCAATATCTGACGCAACGCTTCGGCAAAGGTAAACCCTATTCGTTGTTGAACCTGAACCTGGTTTACGCCAAACAGTTCGTACTCGATAGGGTCCTCGA
Organism: Candidatus Hydrogenedentota bacterium; assembly: GCA_007124105.1. Lineage (GTDB taxonomy): Bacteria > Hydrogenedentota > Hydrogenedentia > Hydrogenedentales > CAITNO01 > SLFT01. Next base: position 1,247 of record SLFT01000243.1, read on the forward strand.
CCGTCACAATATTGGTGTCAATCTGATTCAATTTATGCAGCGCGCTATAAAGCGTTGTTGTTTTACCACTCCCCGTGGGCCCGGTCATAAGCACCATGCCGTGAGGGAGTTGCAATGCGAAACGGAAGTCGTTCATTGGCTGCGGTTCAAACCCCAAACTGTCAAGGTCAAGTGTTAGACTTCCTTGGTCCAGTACGCGAAGCACGACTTTTTCGCCATACTTGCAGGGCAGAAAGGCGACACGAAAGTCAATATCGCGCCCTTGGTAACGCATACGCGCGCGTCCGTCCTGGGGAAGCCTGTGTTCGTCAATACGGCATCCAGACAAGATTTTCAGACGCGCCACCAGATTGGGGAAGATAGACTTAGGCGGCGCTTGCCCCTCTTGAAGCGCGCCATCCACACGATAGCGAATACGCACCACCTTCTCGAAGGGCTCGATGTGTATATCGCTTGCGTCCGCCTCAAGGCCATTGAACGTAATAAGACGCACCAGTTTTTTTACCGGCTCGTCCTCCGCGCCCGCCTCAAGCATGGAAACATCTTCCACTTCTTCATCGCCCGCGTGTACCTCGACCATTTCGTCCATGCCGTCTTTTTGCTGGGCGGCCAGCGTATCAAACAGCGTCTCTGCTTTGCCGCCGCCGTACAGGCGATCAACGGCTTCCTTCAGTTCAGACATCATCGCCACCACAGGCTCTATCTGGTAACTGGTAACCATGTGCAGATCATCTATGGCCATGATGTTGAGTGGGTCCGCCATGGCGAGAGTCAACACTTCGCCCGTAATAGAAACGGGCAACATCTGGTATTGCCGCGCCAGCGCTTCAGGCACTTCGTTCAACACTTCCTTGGGAATGTTGTAATTGGTCACGCGGATATGGGGGATGCCGAGATTCTCGCTGAGCGTTATGACCAGGTCTTCTTCGCTGAGATGCCCTTTTTCGACGAGCAGCGTGGGCAGACTTTGCCCTGTTATCCGATGAATCTCCAAACACTCAGAGAGCTGTTCCTGCGTGACCAGCCCTTCTTCCTTGAGCATGTCCGGCAGACGTTTCTTTTGCAATTTGGCGGCCATTTTCATCTCCTTGATTTCTTGCGCGGCTCTCAGGCCATATGTCACAGCGCACAGCCGCTTCTATAGTATACCGCAATTGACCGGCACAAAACACCAATCCTCAGGCAGCGTCATTGACACCTAAATGGCTTAATATTCTTTGCGCGTCTTCTACAGTGATTGTATCACCCTCGAGACGGGCAAAGGCAATTATTTTCCGTAAAGCGCCGGTCATCTTGCGAATATCATCAGCAACACGCATGGCCACAAGAGACATGATTTCGTCAGGAACAGCAGCCTGTTCGCTGTCCGCCAAATATCTTAGAATTTTCATGCGCGTTTCCCACTCAGGGGGGATAAGTTCAGCCACAATGCCGCTTGCGAAACGGGACACCAGACGTTGCTCCAGCATTCCCAACCGGTCAGGGGCCTTGTCGCCTGCAATAATAATCTGGCGCCCTTCCTGTTGAAACACATTGAAAATATGGAAAAATTCCTCCTGCGCCTCAACGCGGCCGCCGAGAAACTGGATATCGTCAAGAATCAACATATCCCAGTGGCAATAGTTGTCACGAAATACTTCTAACGCGTTCTCGGAAATGGCAGCAGTAAGACGCCGCGCGAAATGACTGGCGGAAACATATCCAATGCGCTTCGGTTTTACGTCGCTGCTGTCTGCTGAAGCAGTAAGATTGGCGTTTCCAATGGCGCTTATGAGATGGGTCTTTCCCAGCCCCACTTTGCCATGGATGAACAACGGATTGTATTGGCTGCCGGGCTGTTTCGCGACGGCGCGGGCAAGTTTGATTGTAAATTCATTTGTTTTCCCCGCGAAGAAATTTTCAAAGGTCAAAATATCAAGTGGCCGCTCGGAACGAAGGGCTTCACGAATTTTTTCGTCCTCTTCCTGGTATTCTGACGCGTCGGCGGCATTGTCGGCATTGGACGCTGAAAAAGGAGCGACAGAGTCGTGTCGGGCGGGTTTGACGGTATGTAAGTCGCTCTGCCGGTTTTGAGCAACCGTATGCATCTCAATAAATTCGGCTGTTTGGCGTACGGATGCCAGCGCGGCCTGCGCTATTTTCGCAAGATGTTCTTCCTTTTCAGCCCGTGATTGTTTCTCCGCATCCA
>SLFT01000219.1 GCA_007124105.1 Candidatus Hydrogenedentota bacterium
CAACAACCAGAAGGGAAAGCAACATCATGCAGTTACAGAGTCGTTTGGGAAGTTGATCTTGATGCTGCGTCGTTTTGAGTATACAGCGTTCCAGGCGCTGGAGAGTCAATGCGTCCCGCCTCTTCAGTAATTTGCATTTGTTCCGCCGACATTGTATGCTTTGGCGACAGGCGACGGGTTAACATGTAGCCGGCGTCTTATTTTTCTGTAAACAACATACTGACAGTGGAGAATCCCATGACCATTGAACTTCCAAAGCTGAAATCCTATTCGCGCATGAAAGAACTGATGACCATGTATTACATGGGCGCGAAGATGGCTGAGATGTCCGACCAGAAACTGGCGTGGATCACCAGCGGCGCGCCGGTCGAATTTCTGTACGCGGCCGACATTACGCCCATTTACCCCGAAAATCACGCGGCCATGTGCGGCGCAACGCGCATGGCGGACACGATGTGCGCCGCCGCCGAGGACGCGGGATTCTCGCGCGATTTGTGCTCCTACGCGCGCACCGATATTGGCGCCATCATCAGCGATACAAGCCCCATCCCCGGCGGGCTGCCCAAGCCGGACCTGCTGGTATGCTGCAACAACATTTGCGGTACGGTCACCAAGTGGTACCAGGAATTGCAGCGGCGATTCGATGTGCCCCTTGTGTTCATTGACGCCCCCTATCAATATGACGCGGAAGACGCCGATCATGCTGTGGACTACATGAAAGCGCAGCTTGAGGACTATATCCGCATTATTGAAACGGTCACCGGCAAACCCTTCGACCATGATCGCTTTAATGACGTATGCGATCTGTCGGAGAAGGCTGCTGGACTCTGGCGCGAAATTCAAGCCATGCTCGCGCACAAACCCGCGCCCATGAATTCTTTTGACACCTTCATTCATCTGGCGCCCATCGTCACGCTGCGCGGCACGCCGTTATGCATCGAGTATTACGAGCAACTCAAGGCGGAAGTACAGGAACGGATTGACAACGGCATCGCCGCCATCCCCGGCGAGAAATACCGGCTCGGCTGGGACAATCTCGCGATATGGCATCACATCAATCAGCTCTCGCAGATGTTCGCGCAGCATCAGGCCGCGCTGGTGGTGTCCACCTATCCGGAGAGCTTCTGTTATCAGGGGCCCATCCAAGACGAAAACGACAGGCTGCGCACCTACGCGTCCACCTATATCGGCGGCTACATCAACCACGGCCTCGACTATAGGGAACAGGAATTGTCGCACATGGCCGAAAAGTTCAGTCTGGACGGTTTCGTCATGCATTCGAACCGCAGCTGCCGCGCCTATTCCTTCGGCCAATACGAATTGGCGCGACGGCTGGAAGACAAGCATGGCATCCCGTCGCTCATGCTCGAGGCGGACATGAATGACTCGCGCACTTGGTCAGACGAGCAGGTAAATACACGTATTGAAGCGTTTATGGAAACCCTGACGGCAAGAAGTGAATAGCACAACCATTTCTTTTCCGTCTCGGGTACGGATAGTTCATCAGCTTTCGTCGTGAGCCTGTGATGGCGTAAGATTCGCGGGCGCAACGGAGCGCGGATGAAATGACTGGACCCGCATGCTACGAAGAGAAAGGAACATTATGCGATGCGTTGATGCGATTATGGCATTAACAATCTGCGTTGGGCTTTCGGTCTCAAGTATGGCGGAACCGCTTCGGATCACTTTTGTCTCCGGTTCCTTCGAATATGATTCGGACGCTTGTTTGGAGATGTTCCATGAGTATCTGGACGCCCATTATGATGTTGAGATTGTCTTTCTGAAAGCGACGGACTGGGACGCGCTGCCAGGGCTTGACGCGCTAAACACGTGTGACGTGGCGTTGTTCTACACGCGCCGTCTTACCCTGGACGGCGAGGATTTGGAAAAGGTGCGGGCCTACAAAGAATCGGGACGGCCTCTCGTCGCGTTGAAAACGGCGAGTCATGGGTTTCAAAATTATCTCGAATTTGATCCCAGGGTGTTAGGCGGCAATTATCGCGGCCATTTTGGACACGGCCCCACCATGGAAACAGGCGTAATGCCTACCGCCCGTGACCACCCGCTGCTCGAGGGTGTCGGACCGATCCGGTCGCGATACAGTTTATATCGGACCAGACCGCTGGCCGACGATACGGAAACGCTGATGATTGGAAGGACGCCTTTCTCGGACGGATGGCAGCCCGTTACCTGGATACGTGAGTACCAGGGCGGACGGATATTCTACACGTCCCTCGGCGGTCTCAGCGATTTTGAAGGGGACAGTTTCAAGCGGCTTATCGCCAATGCCCTGTTCTGGGCCGCGGAACGCGAACCTGACCGTAAGCCGCCGCCGGAAATCATCCCGTGGGAACGCAGGACCGGCGCAGTCACTGTTCCGCTGCGCTCGCGGGAGCAAACAGCCGACGGCTGGCGCGAAACGGGGTTGACCCGCGAGTTGCGCGTCGAGAATACCGCCGTGCTCCTGTGCGATATGTGGGACAAGCACTGGTGTGGGTTCGCCAGCGACCGGGTCGCTGACATGGCCCCGCGCATAAACGATGTGGTCGCCGCCGCGCGCGACGCGGGCATGTTGATTGTCCACGCGCCCTCGGATACGCTGGGTTTCTACAAGGAGCATCCCGCGCGACGGCGCATACAGAAGACACCCCCTGTTGAAGCGGAAGAAGTAAGAACAGTGGATAATGAGCCGCCCCTTCCCATTGATGATTCCGACGGGGGCTGCCCGGACGACGACACGCAATACAGCGCATGGACGCGACAGCATCCCGCCATTGAAATTCATGACACGGACGTTATTTCCGATAATGGCCGTGAGATATACAGTTATTTGAAACAGCACGGCATTGACGCCATCATTTACATGGGCGTGCATACGAACATGTGCATCCTCGGACGCTCCTTCGCCATTCGCCAGATGACGCGCTGGGGTATGGACTGTCTACTTGTCCGTGACCTTACCGACAGCATGTATAACCCTGCCATGCCGCCGTATGTAACCCATGACGAGGGTACGGAACTAGTAGTACAACATATCGAAAAATACTGGGCGCCGACAGCGTTAAGTGAAGACCTGTTCGCAGCGATAAAGGAAAAGCCGTGATGATGTCCTGCACGTCCTGCTTATCCTGCTCATTTTACCTGTCCTACTACGAAATTGACACAAACTATCCCTGTGCTATATTTTCTCAATCATGACGCAACACCATGACAAACAACAGCAAACAGAGGAAAAACCCGCGGCCATGTTGCGGCCAAGCGGCGGGTATCGCTTCTTGAAGTCTTTTCAGATGGCGGAAATCGTGTTTGACGCCACAGTTACTTTTTGTAAGAGTTGCCCGGAGTTAACCGCGCGGTACCGCGATCAGATGGTGCAAGCAGCACGCAGTGGCCGTCAAAATATCGCCGAGGGCAGTTGTGCCGCGGCAACTTC
>SLFT01000250.1 GCA_007124105.1 Candidatus Hydrogenedentota bacterium
CGTAACTTTCTGGTCCGCCGGGAAACGGATACGGCTTTCGCCATTAGCGTCCGTCGGAAGACCGGTGGCGATTGGCTTGTCAAATGCGTTCGGCGTCAGCGTGGCAATGGGCGTCATGCCTGTCAGTGGCGCTCCGGCAAGGGTGACCACGCGCATGGCAGCGGAAATGGTCGCCGGCTGTTGTGTCTCTGTGGCCGATGTGTCTGGAGCACTGTCTGTTGCAGCAGGAGGCGTTTTATTGGTATCGCCACAAGTGCAGGCGGAGACCGCAACCACCAGGCCAACCATCATTGTAACAATGAACGCTTTGGGTGCGTTGGCTTTGTACTTGCAAAGCATAGATGAACCATTATCGGATTATGGAGTGTCTGCATTCATTTGAATCAATATACAAAGAATTATACGCTATTATCCGTTCCTGACACTGTTGAATTGTGTATCATGAAGGCGGCGGTAGAGGCTGTCTCTTGCCAGCAGGTCGTCCATGCGTCCCTGCTCGACAATGCGTCCGTTTTCCATGACCAGTATGCGGTCTGCCCGTTGGATTGTCGAGAGTCGGTGCGCGATGACGATGGTGGTGCGTCCTTGGACAAAACGGTCGAGCGCCTCTTGTATCAAGCGCTCGCTTTCCGAATCCAGGCTTGATGTGGCTTCGTCCAAGATGAGCAGCGCGGGGTCCTTGATAATGGCGCGGGCAATGGCCAGACGCTGTCGCTGGCCGCCGGAAAGTGTGCATCCTGACTCGCCGATAACCGTGTTGTATGCGGTGGGCAACTGCTGGATGAACTGATCAGCATACGCGGCAGTGGCCGCGTCACGCACACGGTCGTCAGTGTACGAGGCGCGTCCAAATGCGATGTTGTCGCGTATGCTTTCGGCGAACAGAATAGTATCCTGTGTTACGATGCTCATTTGCTCGCGCAGACTTGCGAGGGTGGCGGTGCGGATGTCACGACCGTCAATATAGACAGCGCCTTGTTGTGGATCGTAGAATCGGGGCAGCATCTTTACAAACGTGCTTTTCCCCGCGCCGCTGGCGCCCACAAGCGCCACCATTTCACCCTTCTTGATGTCCACGTTGATGTCGCTTAGCGCGTCGCGTTCGCCATCGTAACTGAAATGGACATGCTCGAAGCGGATGCTCGTCTGCAAGGGCTCGATGTCCACAGCATTCGGCGCCTGTTGAATCTCGGGCTGCATGTCAATAAACTCGAAACAACGGTCAGCACTGGCCACACTGGTTTGAATAAGGTTGTTTACGTCCGACAGTTTACGTACCGGGTCGAGCATCATGGCCAACGCAAAATAGAGCTGCACCAAGTCGCCCGCGTCCAGCAGCCCCGCTTCGACCCGTCTGCCGCTGAACAACACAAACCCGACCACACCCAGCACAAGCAGGAACTCGGTGAGCGGCCCCGTGGCGGCGTGCAGGGTTACCATGCGCAGCAGGAATTTGCGCAGTTTCATGATCTCGCGACGCACACGGCTGACTTCGTAGTCCTCCATGTTGTAGCTCTTGATGATAGCAATGCCTTTGATGCTTTCGTTGACCACCGTGGCCATGCCCGCAATCTTTTGGAGCGATTTGCTGACGCTGGAACGCATTCTTTTTCCGATGCTGACAAGCGTATACAGCACCAACGGCAACACGCACACGCCCACGAGCGTCAATTGCCAGTCAACTGACAAAGCCACCGCAAGAAATACCGCAATCTTCACAGGTTCGCGCATGAGTTTTACGAACACGCCCTGCAACCCACGATTCACCATGAAAATATCGTTGGTAAACCGCGCCAGTATCTCGCCGGAACTGTTACGCTCGAAAAAACCCACCGATTGACGCATCAAATTTGTGTACATGGCCTCGCCAAGGTCTGTGGTGATATTAGCGCCAATAGAGCCCGAGAGGTATTCCTGCGAAAAGCGCGCAACGCTCATGATAAAGGCAAGAAACAGCGCCAGCGCGGAAGCGACGATAACCGCGCGCATGCGGTTGGCGCGCATGGCGAGGGCCGTGTGATAAACGCAGTCCGACAATCCATCGGGCGCCCACCCGATCACGCGACCCATTGTGTGGATGATGCGTTCAACATCAGCGGCAAGTTTTACTACGGGGTCGTTCTGTGATATTTCCGCGTCAACCGTTTGCGCAGGTTCGTAAAAGGTTATCCGGATAATTGTACCCACGGAAACCAGCATAGCGCCGAAGGAAGCGGCAATGATCAACGCGAATAACAAGGAAATTATGAGGCGCGTCTTATAGCGCCATGCAAATGTAAGTAATCGTGAATAAGCGCCCCAAGCGGATCGCGAGGTAGCGTTGCCGCTGAAGGGCGCTGAATCTACTTTGCCGCCGGGTATATTCATGTGTCGAAAGGTGTTCTCCAGATTGCGTAAAGGGGATGTAATCATATCATATAGACGCGCATGGGCGCAAAGCGGGCAGGAACCTGAACGGGACGTAGATCATCCGTTTCAGAAGAGTTATGATAAGGCATCGCCTGCTCTTTATGTTTTTGGGATTGCTCCGATCCTTTTGGTATAATAGCCAAAGTGATCGGGCGCTGAACAATCATTTTCATGAGTTCTCTTCGCGCCCTCGTTTTGTATTACGCGCCGGCGTCGGGCAGACCCTTATTTCGTCTGTTCTCGCATGGAAAGGTAAAATAGTGTTTAATATATTGCGCCACCTCCCCGGGCTCTTTTCACATGACATGGCCATTGATCTTGGCACGGCGAATACGCTTGTATACGTCAAGGGCCAGGGCATTGTTTTGAGTGAACCCTCGGTTGTGGCTATCAATAAAGATACCGGGATACCCCGGGCGGTGGGCAACGAAGCCAAGAACATGATTGGTCGTACGCCGGGCAACATTGTAGCGGTGCGGCCGATGAAAGACGGCGTGATTGCCGATTTTGAAATTACCGAGGCCATGCTCCGGCATTTCATACAAAAGGTGCATAATCGCAAGCGCCTTCCAGCCTGGCCGCGTGTTGCCGTCAGTGTACCTTCGGGTATTACCGCCGTGGAAAAACGCGCGGTGGTGGAGAGCGCCATCCAGGCGGGCGCCAAGAAAGTGTACATCATCGAAGAGCCCATGGCAGCGGCAATCGGCGCGGGACTGCCCGTCCATGAACCGCAGGGCTGCATGATTGTGGATATCGGCGGCGGCACTACCGAGGTGGCGGTTATTGCGTTGGGCGGCATCGTATTCCCCAAGTCGGTGCGCGTCGCAGGCGACGAAATGGACCAGGCCATCATGCAGCATTTGAAGCGCACCTACAACCTGATGGTGGGCGAGCGCACCGCCGAAGAAATCAAAATGAACCTTGGGTCAGCCTTTCCACTCAAGGAAGAGATGGAAATGCAGGTGAAAGGGCGCGACCAGGTGTTGGGCCTCCCCAAGGTCATATCGGTTACCTCCGAAGAAATTCGCGATTCGTTGCGCGAACCAGTCAACTCGATCGTGGATGCCGTGCGCGTTACACTCGAGCGCACGCCCCCGGAATTGTCGGCGGATATTGTTGACCGCGGCGTGGTACTTGCGGGCGGCGGCGCAATGTTGCGCGGGCTTGATCAGCTGATTGCACAGGAGACGGGGCTGCATGTTACCATCGCCGAAGACCCGCTGGGCGCCGTGGTGCTGGGCGGCGGAAAATTCCTGGAAGAGCTGAAACACTTCAAGCCAGAAGAGTTATAGGCAAAACGCCGCCCTATTACGCTGGTCAGTATAGCCACCAAACTTCACCGGAACAGTGATTCGCCATGAATGCCGGACGCATATTACGTGAGCATAGACCGTTGGCAGTGCTGCTGATATTGTCTGGGTTGTCGCTCTTTTCCCTTGTGACGGGCGCGGAAAGCTCGGTCATACATCACACCTTGGCCCGCGCCGTCCATGTTACGTCCTATCCATTCCTGAAACTGCGCTATATTGCCGTTGCCGTACCAAGTCGCGCCTATTCTTTTGTTTCCGACTATGACGCTGTATTTAATGAAAACATTGCGTTAAACAGGGAAGTGGTGGAGGCCCAGAAGCGTGAGGCCACCTTGCATCATGTAATGGCGGAAAATAAGCGGCTGCGCGCCCTGCTGGGTTTTGTCTCGGAACAGCCACGCCTTACCCTGCAACCCGCCACGGTGCTCGAGAGTTACCGGGGCATGTTGCGCATAGACGCCGGTACGCGCGCGGGCGTGAAACCCGCCATGGGCGTCATAGCGCGCGAGGGGGTGGTGGGCGTAGTGACGGAGGTCGCTGACTTCACGGCCACGGTAGCCACACTCCACCACACGGACTGCCGCGTGGGCGCGATGGTACTGCGTAATCGTCTTCGCGCTTATGACGGCGTAGTTCATGCCAGCGGCAGCGATTTTTCGTATTTGTGCGCCATGGAATACATTGATATGAAAGACGAAGTGCGCGTGGGGGACATTGTTGTAACAAGTCCCGAAAGCCAGTTTCCGGCCGGGCTCTCCATCGGTCCCATTACCGCTGTACGCGGCGGCGAGGGGCTGTGGAAAAGCGCTGAAATCAAACCCGCCGTGGACCCGTATCGGTTGGATGAGGTCATGGTGATTATGCGCGCTGTGGATGATGCCCCTTATGTGGCCGGACCTCCTGCCGCCCTGGAACGTGAAAGCGCCGCTTATCCGGCGGTGGAAACAACGCATTTACAGGCGCCGGAAATGCCTGATATGCGTAGCCTACAGGAGCGTTACGCGCCATGATACGTCACCGAAACGATATTGTGCGCGATTACATATTTTGGTTTGCGGCTGTTGTTCTGGCTGCATTGATCCAGACCAATTGGCCTGAAATGCTGCGTCTGCAGGACGTATCGCCGGATATTGTTATCGTACTTGTCGTGTATTTTGCCATCGCCTATGGCGAGGAACGCGCAATGTTCACGGGCGTCATCGGCGGCCTCTATCAGGATGTAGCCGTGAATACCACACTTGGACATCATGTGCTCTGTTATGTTGTAATTGGATATGTGGCAGGCAGATTGACCACCAGGCTCATCAGCGAACATGCCGCCGTCAAAGCGGGTATGGTGTTCTTCGCAGGATTTTTTCAGGGGGTGGCCTATACAACGATCCAGTATGTACAACAACCGCAGCGCGGCTTGCTGTATCCAATCATCAATACGGCCGCGCCAATAGCATTCTACTCCGCTGTGATTACGCCCTTTATCTTTATGATAGCGGACCGCATATTTCATAAACGAACTGTTATCAGCGATGGAATTGTCTAATGTCCGTTAAAATGCAGACAGAACGCTACCAAGGCGTTACAAGCCGCGTACAATGGATTGGCATAGCGATTATGGCCGCCATGGTAGTCTTGTGCATACAGTTCTGGCGTTTACAGGTGCTTTCCCTCAATGAGTTCTCACAACTTGCTGAGAACAATCGCGTCTGGCAAAAAAGGCTTGCCTCTGACCGCGGCATTATTTATGATCGCAGAGGAGATATACTCGCGGATAACCGCGCAAGCGCCGATGTGGTCATTGTGCCTGGTGAGTGCCCCCCGGAACTTCTTGACACTGTATGCGCGCGGCTGGAGACGTGGATAGGCATTGACGCAGAAGAACTTCGTGAACGGATTGACACGCATCGAAGCGCTCCTTTCACCCAACTCCAGGTAAAACGAGACGTCACAAAAGCTGACCGCGTACGCATCGAGGAAAACCTGCATGCGCTGCCCGGCGTTACCACGATAGTGCATCCGCAGCGCAGATATCTTCACGGTGAGACGGCTGGACAGATCATCGGCTACCTGGGAGAAATCAACCGCGATGAACTTGAACGCTATGCCGACCACGGATATGTACTGGGCGATCTTATCGGCAAGGGCGGACTGGAACGCTATTACGAGCGGTTGCTACATGGCCAGGACGGCTATATGCTGGTAACAAGATACGCGTCCGGTCAGCCACAATTGCGTACGGATAAATCGGGACGTCCTTACATCGCGCGCCGCGACACCCGCGGCCATCTGCTTAGTACCGAGGCGCAACCAGTGTTGCCGCGTTCAGGGGAACCCTTGCATTTGACACTGGACATCCCATTGCAGCAACACTGTGAAATGTTGTTGCGCGGTCAGCAGGGCGCGATTGTTGTGCTTGATGCGGACACCGGCGCCGTGTTGGCCATGGCTAGTGCGCCCGGATACGACCCGAGCGTGTTTGTGAACCGCGGCATGAGCGGCGAACGTCTGGAACTGCTCTCGGGGAAAAAACCCAACCGTATGATTAACAGGGGGTATCGCGAGGTCTACCCTCCTGGTTCCCTGTTCAAAATTATGCTTGCCGCAGCGGCGCTGGAAGAAAAGGCGGCGGACGCGCGGACACGCTATTATTGTCCTGGCCATTTCCAGATTGACGGCCGGGGGCGCCGCTGGCATTGCTGGCGGAGAACAGGACATGGTTCTATGGAAGTAGTGGAAGCGCTTGCATATTCGTGCGATGTGTATTTCTACAATGTAGGCCTGAAATTGGGTGTTGACAAAATTCAACACTATTCAAATCTCATGGGACTGGGCGTTGTCACTGGCATTGATCTGCCCGGCGAGCAAGCAGGATTGATTCCCAATCCCCAGTGGAAAGACGCTATCAACGCCGACAAACCTGTATGGGACCGCCAGTGGTATCCCGGCGAGACGGTTAATCTCAGCATTGGGCAGGGCGCCGCGGCCACAACGCCACTGCAAAATGCGGTGATGACAGCCTGTATTGTTAATGGTGGCTACCGTGTACGTCCGTACCTGTGGCAGGAACGTGAGCGGCTGCGTTCGGAACGAATCTTCAGTGAAACAACCGTTGAACAGGTGATCAAAGGATTGTTGCTTTGCGTCGAGAAAGGTCCGCCCGCCCCGACCGGCACCTGTTATCGCGCCCATATTCCTGGCATGAGCATGATTGGCAAGACTGGCACCGCACAGGTTGTGTCCTTGTCGCATATCGAACATTACGATGACGAGGAAGATATTCCCTACCATCAACGACACCATGCGTGGTTTGTGGCAGGCGTTTTGGACAGATCGCCCAGAATTGCACTCTGTGTGCTTATTGAACATGGTCACGCGGGCGGCGCGGTTGCCTCGCCGGTCGCGCGCGACGTGATCGAGTTTTTCTACGCCAATCAGCGCGATGACCCATCGCTTATGCTGGCAGACAAGGAGTAACGGCCAGATGGCTTATGCCGGACGACAGGTGCAGTACCAGGACATCAGCGTGACGCTGTTCAATCCGCGTAATCTGTTGCGCATTGACTGGTGGTTGGTGATCGTTGCCATTGCGCTGGCTGCCGTTGGCTGGTTTGTAATGTACAGCGCCGCCCGAAGCACGGATATCATGTACTTTCACCGCCAAATCATCTTCTTCTTTCTAGGGATTGCGGCGCTTGCTGCTTTTGTATGCATTGACCACCGCTTTTTTGTCGGAATAGCGCCCATGCTGTATCTGGGCGCAATTGCCTTGCTGGTGGTGGTGAGTTTTTTTGGTACGGAGGTAAAAGGGAGCGAGAGATGGCTTGCCCTGGGGCCGTTGCGCTTGCAACCCTCCGAGTTCAGCAAGCTTGTCATGGTATTCATGTTCGCCTGGTATTTCACCAAGCTTGGAAGCCGCATAAGAAGACTGCACTGGTTCTTGTTTACTTTTGTTATTGCCGCTGTGCCCATGGCGTTGATCTTGAAACAACCCAACCTTGGTACGGCTGCGTGTCTGGGGCCGCTTACCATTGCCATGCTGTATGTTGCGGGATGCAAGAAATGGCATCTCGCCATGATCATTATGCTGGGGCTTTCTCTGCTTCCCGTGTTATGGTGGCAAATGAAGGACTTCGATCCGGAAACTCCCACCGAGCCAAGGCTGTTTTTTGAACTGCGGCATTATCAGAAGATGCGCATTTATACGTACCTGCACCCGGAATATGATCCGCGCGGGAGCGGCTGGCACACGCTGCAAAGCCGGATCACCATCGGAAGCGGCGGCCTGTCAGGCAAAGGATATCTGCAAGGTACACAAACACGACTGAATTATTTGCCGGAGCACCACACCGACTTTATCTTTTCCCTGCTTGCCGAAGAATTCGGTTTTTTGGGGGCGATGGCGGTAATTGCTCTTTTTCTGATCCTGCTGTTGCGAGGGCTGCTATTCGCCTATGACGGCGCCGATATGACGGGCACCTTGCTGGCCACAGGCGTTGTCGCTATCCTGGCATTTCATATTTTCGTCAATATCGCCATCACTACCGGGCTGTTGCCTGTTACGGGCATCCCGCTGCCGTTTTTGAGTTATGGCGGCTCTTTCTATATGACTACCATGGCCGGAATTGGTTTGCTATTGAGTGTGCGACTTCGCAAGCAAAGCCTGTCGCACGCGGACATGCATTCCCCGGTTGGACACATCGCCATTTACGCCGCAAAGAAATAAGAGTACCGCCGAGTACACCTGATCTGAAAGGAAATAACATGAAGAAGTGTAACGATGTTTTCGGACACAGCCGCGCACTCATATTGGCAACCGCACTTCTTTTCGCGGTTGTTCTCGTACCGCAACCAGAAACGGCGGCACACGATGCCATGTCCACTCACGACGCGGTAGCAAATATCCGCGAGCGGATCGCCCGGTCAGGAGCGCTCGACCAGGTGAACGCGCTGACCGTGGAAGAGATATTGCCAATGGCGACCGACGAAGAACGTGACGCGCTGGGTACGCGCCATGTACGTTTCGAGGTAAATGTACCGGTCCATGTATATCTGTTTGTTGACCAACGTTTTGGGGACGCCCTCGCGCACGACGTATTCTGGCTTGACGACCAGGGATTTGTGAAGACGGATATGCACGCTGCGCGAGGTTCCGAACGATTTGATGTTTACACCCGTGACTATGCAGTGGGGCCTGTTGGCCTGGGCGTCAATTCCCTGAGCGGCGATAACAGACATTATTTTGTCGCCCTTGCACCAGTGAATGCCGATGACGTCGTCGCCATAAGCGGGCTGTATCCGGGCTACTTGAAAGTGGGAACTCTTGATGTGGGCGTGAACGTTTTTACCAGCCACGACATGGGCCCCGTCACGGCTGTGCCCGAGGCGCTGAAAGGCGCGACGCTTGTTCGGGTTGATTCCGGGCGACATCGCGACGCGCGGTTGACCAACGTATATACCGAAACCCCCTACCCGGCAACGACTATACCCGACCAGATTACGTTAACCTGGAGCGACAATCCACAAACCACCCAGACCGTCCAGTGGCGCACCAACGTGGATGTGAAAACCGGTGTTGTGGCGTACATGGAGGAAACGGAAAACGATCTATTTGACGTTGCCGGGGCGGCGATTGTTGAAGCGGTCACCCGCGAATTGTACACGCCCCGGGTAATAAACGATGACCGAATACATCGTCATACGGCCATGCTCACGGGACTCACGCCCGGAACACGGTATGTCTACGGCGTTGGCGCAGATGCGGAGAGCATCAGTGTGGCTTCAGGCGTCTTCACTACTGCCCCGGCCACTGCGCAACCGTTTACCTTCGTTTACATGGGCGATCCACAAAACGGTTTTGAGCAGTGGGGCAAACTTGTGCGGCAGGCCGAGCGGGACCGTCCGGAAGCAGCCTTCTGCCTCATTGCGGGCGATTTGGTCAATCGCGGCGCAGACCGCGACGACTGGGACGACTTTTTCCACAATGCCAGTGGTTACTTTGCGCGACGCACACTAACGCCCGTACTGGGAAACCATGAATACCAACTGTTTGATGGAACACTGCTGTATAACGATATCTTCACCCTGCTTACCAACGGCCCCAATACCATCCCGCCGCAACATGCCTACAGTTTTGAATACAGCAACGCCCTGTTTGTTGTTCTTGATTCTAACCAGGGGCCGGCAGACCAGACCGCCTGGCTGGATAAAACACTTGCCGGTTCGGATGCCACCTGGAAGTTCGTCTCGTTCCATCATCCCATTTATTCGTCCTCGCCGCGCCGCGACAACCCGATCCATCGGAAAGAATGGATGCCCCTTTTCGAGAAGCACCAGGTGGATATGGTGTTGCAAGGGCACGACCATGCATATCTGCGCACCTGGCCCATGAAAGATAATAAGCCCGTAAATTCGACTGATGAGGGCGTTATCTATGTAGTGTCTGTGTCTGGCACAAAAATGTACGATCTGGGCGCGTTCGATTACGCCGCTACAGCCTTTGCCGATACTGCAACCTATCAGGCCATTGACATCGAGATTGACGGCAACAGGCTGGTATACAGAGCCTATGATATAAACGAGAACTGCGTGGACGAAGTCATCATCGAGAAATAAGAAACGCAACGATTGTGAAAAGGAGAAAACGGCATGACAACCAGAATGATAATCGCAGCACTGCTGCTCGCAGGCGCACAAGCCGGCGCCTGGGAGTTGCGCGAACGACCCGCCGCAACGGGTGAGTGGGGCTATCGCCCAGGAAACGCTGCTGTCGCTGAAATAAATCCTCCCGCGTTCTCCTGGCGGCCCGAAGACGAGGGCGTTGCCTACGATCTTGAAATTGCAACAAGCGATTCCTTCTCTGAATCCTTCTATTCAGTCGCCAGAACACAGTGGTCAGCCCATTGTCCAGATCGCTCATTCCCCCCCGGTAATTATTACTGGCGTTATCGCGCCTGGAATGAAGCGGATGAACCGTCACAGTGGAGCAGTGTCCGACAATTTGAGATTTCCGCCGGATCGCCCATTTACGCCAAGCCGGACCGTGAAATACTCGAGGCGCGTATCCCGGCGCTTCATCCGCGCTTGTTTTTCAGACCCGAGGATACGCCAAAACTGCGGGAACTTGCCGACGGGCCGCTGGCGGAGGCATGGCAGGCGCTGGTGAAACGGGCAGACGGGTTACTTGAAAATCCGCCGGATACCACCGAACCCCCAAAATATCCGGAGGGCACCGAACACAAAGGCGAGGAATGGCGGCGTATCTGGTGGGGAAATCGGCGTCACGCCATCAGCGTCAGCGACGGCGCGGCCACCCTGGCCTTTGTGTATCGGCTGAGCGGCGACAGGAAATACGGCGAAGCCGCGCGCGACCTGATGATGGCGTTTTGCGAATGGGACCCGAAGGGTTCCACAAATTACCGTTATAACGACGAAGCCGCCATGCCGTTATTGTATTATCCCGCTCGCGCATACACCTGGGCCCATGATATCTTTACGCAGGAGGAACGCGCGCGCATTCAGGAGGTCATGAAGATACGCGGGGAAGACTGTTTTAACCATCTCAATGGCAGGCAGCATTTGTGGCGGCCCTTTGGAAGTCACAGCAACCGCGCCTGGCACTGGCTGGGCGAAGTGGCCACGGCGTTTTATGGTGAAATACCGGAGGCGGCCACCTGGCTTGATTTCAGCATGACCATCTTCTATACCTGCTATCCCGTATGGGGCGGCGCGGACGGCGGCTGGCATGAAGGGCAGGCATACTGGGTCAGTTATCTCCAGCGTTTCATGTATTGGGCCATGGTGCTGGACTCCATATACTTTATTGACGCCTTTGAAAAGCCGTTTTTTAAGAGAACAGGTGATTTTGGGCTATATACGTGTCCGCCAGGCACGAATACCGGCGCTTTTGGCGACCAGGCCATTTTATCGGATTCCCGGCGGATTGCGCAGTTCATGGGAATGATGGGCGTTGCCGCCAATAACCCCTACTGGTTGTGGTATGCCGAGGAGCATGGCGACGTGAGCCCTGGCGGTTATTTCGGGTTTCTGTCTGCCGAGCGGGCACGCGACCTGGAACCGAAATCACCGGATACGCTTCCGGCGTCCACCGTGTTTCGTGATATCGGTGTGGCTGCGCTGAACACAAACCTACTGGATGGAAGCGATAATGTGCAGGTACATTTCAAATCCAGTCCCTACGGAACGCAGAGTCACGGCTATAACGCCAACAACGCGTTCCTCCTGAACCTGCGCGGTGAACGCGCCCTCATTCGCTCCGGTCGGCGCGACATTCACGGCAGCCCCCACCACCGCCAATGGATGTGGGAAACAAAGTCTGATAACGCCATCCTGGTCAATGGCGACGGACAGTACCCGCATACGCATCAGGCGCTGGGCCAAATCACGCATTTTTATACGTCAGACGTTTTTGACGTCGTGGCGGGCGAAGCAGCAGAGAGTTATCGGCAGCTTGACCGCTGGGCGCGACGTATTGTGTTCCTGAAACCTCATGTAATACTGATACACGATGTGCTGCGCGCCCCGGAACCGTCCACCTATCAATGGCTGCTTCATGCGCAAGCGCCCTTTGATCTCGGCAACGGACAGATAGCGTGGGAAGCGGAACATGGACGGCTGGACATCCACTTTTTGAAGCCGGCGGCGTTGACCTTCTCACAACGGGACACGTTTGATACGCCGCCTCATGAATGGGCCTTTACCCTTGATGAATGGCATTTCACGGCGGAAACGGAAAAACCTGCTGATGCGATGGAATTCATCACGCTGATACGCGTAGATGACGCAGACGCCACGGCGCGTGTGGAAGAAGATGACACAGGAACAACC
>SLFT01000460.1 GCA_007124105.1 Candidatus Hydrogenedentota bacterium
CAGAGGACCCCACGCCGCCCGGGATGCCGCTACTGCGCTGGGTCGAACCACGTCATGCCCAGCACTATACCCGTCGTTGGGAACACGACCACCAATGGGAGATGGCGACAGCTTTCTTCAACGGCGCGGGGATGTTGCTCTGGGAGAATATATTCGGTTCCTTCAATCCCTACAGCGCCGAAGACGCGCGCCTCTGGAAGCGATGTTCCGCCATACTTCGCGATTTTCACCATGTATTCACGTCCGACTTATGGGACCCGTTTTATCCGTCGTTACATCACGACCTGTATATTCACCGTTGGCCCGGCGCTCCAACCACACTTTTTACCCTGCGCAACATGGGCGACCCCATAAAACACGGACTGTTAATGCGGTGGCAACTGCCCTCCCACGTTCGCGCGGACGATATGGAGATTTATGATGTATGGCGCGGCCAGACTGCGCGCTGGGAGATGTCGGAATTTGGCTGGGTGCAGGTGTGGGGCGACATCGAGACCTTGGGATGCATAGCGGTGACCTTTGGGGACGACCCGAAGTTGGCGAACCTGTTAACACACCAGGCCGCGCTTACGGCGGCGACGTATCCAGAAAACACGAACGCGCTTCCCGTTCCTGCGTTAACGCGTATGTCTGCGACAACACCGACACGTGCCGCCACACCTCAGGAAGACATGGTATTTGTGCCCCGTGGAACCGCGAACATGCGCTTCACACATCAACGCCGTGAGTGCGGTTGTTATCCGGACCCTGGCAGCGATGATATGGCGCATCACGACTTTATCTGGGGACATCCGCAGGACGGAACAGTATCACACGATTACACCGTGGAGACAGCCGCCTTCTTCATTGACGAGACACAGGTAACCAACCGCGCTTTCAAACAGTTTCTTGATGACACAGGCTACAAACCAAAGCACGACCACAATTTTCTTAAGCACTGGAATGGCGATATCATGCCCGAGGACATCGCCGAGTTTCCGGTGGTTTATGTTGACCTTGAAGACGCGCGCGCTTATGCGCGCTGGGCGGGCAAACGGCTGCCAACCGAGGCTGAGTGGCAACGAGCCGCCCAGGGCGATGACGGGCGACGCTGGCCCTGGGGCAATGTGTTTGATCCCGACAAATGTCCGCCAGCCGATAATAAGCCCATGCCGGCGCGTTCTCTACCCGAAAGTCGAAGCCCTTACGGCTGTTATCTTATGGCAGGCAATGTTTGGGAATGGACGGAAAGCGAACGAGACGATGGGAGAACGCGTTTTTGCATGATACGCGGAGGCTCGCATTATCATATCGAAGGCAGCGGCTGGTATGTGACAGGCGGGCCACAGCCCCTGGACAAACACACAAAGTTTCTATTGCTGTGGCCCGGACTTGACCGTTGCGCTACCATCGGTTTCCGATGCGTTAAAGACACAGCAGCGCCGGGGTAAATACGCAACAGAAAAGCAGGCTTGATTATGGACAGGAATGAAGCGCTCGAATTATTTTCGAGGGCCGATGCAATGTTTCGTCAGGGAAACTACGAGAAATCGTTGAACGCCTTACGCGAACTTGCTCGAGTCTTTCCGGACGACAAGACAGTTTTGTATGCTAGGGCACTGTGTCTTGAACGGCTTGAACGTCGTGTCGAGGCGGTGCGGTTGTGTGACAGGCTTGTGCGGGAACACCACTACGACAAGGCCGTAATCCTTAAAGCGCGTCTCATCACTACGCCCAGCGACCCGCCCCCGGGCGCTAACGAGGATGAGGCTGCTACGATTTGTGCATGGCCAACACGCGCGGATATCCTTAAGACCGAGCCGGAACGGCATCAGATACCGACACCCACTACAGCAGCCAACTTTTCCTGGATAGCGGGAATGGGCATTGTCGTTTGCGCTTTCCTGGCATTACTGCCGGTGTTAATTATTTTCTTCGCACAAGCGGACACAACTGTACCCGGCGCCCTGCCCACACTGTTTCCGGGACGTGTTGTCATAGTTTATGGGATTACGCTTTGCAGCGCAATTAGTGTTATTATATTTTGCGTGGTGATTGTTGACCACAATGTTTCTATCTCCCCACGGCGGGTGTTTCTAGGCGCAACTGCATGTGGTGGATTAGTCGCTTTACTTCCCGGCCCCGGATGGCTGGCCGCAGTGGCAATATTGTATAAGGGATTCGGGTTGTCCTTACTGAAAAGTACGGGACTTGTTGTGGTGGGTCTGGGTGTACAGCTAATCGCTGTTGCGATTATTCTCTATACATTAGATATAACAAGCATCCACAGCGTCTATATGGAATTGAGGGCAGGATATGGGTAGTCACGAACAAATCTCTGTTGAGTGCGAGCGCTTTAATCAATCTACACTTGCTGTTGCCCTGAAGACAAACCCGATTCGTTTATTATGGTTATACTGTCTTAGGCCTGGCATACGACAGTAGTATTTGTGTCAATGAAACAAATATGCTATAGTTAGTGTTTATCATGATGGTTGGTTTTGGCTTTTGATAGTAGGCTACTATACGCTGTATACGTATATTGGCCCGCTATGACCTGACTGTTTTTTACAGGCGTATTAATATGCGCAGGATATTTCGTGTTAGGATGGCCGACCCAAGAGATATAGGCATCAAGCGCAACATTGTTTTAAGGCAATATCGAACAGATATAACAGGCCTGTTCTGATGGCCCATTGGAGGCTATATTTATGAGAGTGCCGCTGAACAAAAGGCAATTACAGTGTGAACGCCTTGGGAAAGCGATAGTCTATGGCTGACAAAACTAAAGAGCTGTGTGGAACAACTATTGGGGGCCGATACCACATTTTAGAGGTGTTGGGCGAGGGCGGTATGGGCGCTGTCTATCTTGCCGACGACAATGATCTGGGCCGTCAAGTCGCCATCAAGATATTGCGCGACTCGTTGCTTGACAATCCCGCGCTGGCGCGCCGCCTCGAGATGGAATGCACCCTGCTTGCGCACTTGGGTTCTCATCCAAACATTGTTACGCTTCTCGATCGCCAGACCATTGACAATAAAACCATCCTCGTGATGGAATACGTGGCGGGCGAAGACCTTTCCGATGTTATTCAACGCACCTTCCAGCGTACCCCATTTGGCAAGGGGAAAGGCGATGTCCTGAGCGAAAAGGTTTTAATGCTTACCCCGCGTAATGCCATCCTGGTCGCCATGCAGTGTTTGAAAGCGCTGGACTACGCGCACAGTCGCGGTGTATTACACCGCGACATTAAACCCAGCAACATCATGGTGCGCAGAGAGCATAGCGGCGCGGTTATCGCAAAGTTGATGGACTTCGGCATTGCCAAGACCTTGAAAGAAAGCACAAACGAAACGGCGCATACCCGTCTCACAAAGACAGAAGACAGAGCGCCTGGCACGCCCGCGTACATGGCGCCCGAGCAAATTGACCCCGGGCGGTTTGGCGAGATAGGACCGGCAACGGACCTCTACGCGTTTGGCGTCATGTTCTATGAAATGCTTACGGGCGAACTGCCTTTCAAGGGCGGCTACACCGAATTGATGCATGCCCATACCAACACGCGTCCGCCAAGTCCGCGCGAAATCAATCCCGCAATTAAAGCCGAACTGGCCCATGTGGTTATTCGCGCATTGCAGAAATCGCCGGCGAATCGTTTCAAGACGGCGGGCGAAATGCTTGATGCGTTGCAGGAATCTGTCGGCATGGCCCAAACGTATGCCCAGCAATCAAGCAAGACCGCGCGGGCCGAGTTTGAAGCGACCGAGGATGTCACAAAAAAACGGTATCCCACGCGACGGATAGCGCTTTTGGTAATTATGGCGGCAGTGCTGGGAGTGGGGTTCTGGCAGGGATGGTTGAATGTCTGGTTCCAAGACGCATCCACCCCCTCCCCTACCGTTACTGACGCGGAACTCCTTGAACAGGCGCGCAACACAACTTTAACGCTCCGGGATGCGGCGGATACCCCCGAGGTACATAAATATGCCAAGGACGAATGGGATGCCGCCGAGCAAGTGATGCAGCAAGCCGTTGAAACGGACAGTCCGGAGGAAGCACTCCGTTTGTACAGGGAAGCCGGCAGGCTCTTTGGCAACACCCCGGGCATTGCCTTCGAGCGAGAAAAGCGCGCAGAGGAAGAACGCGCTGAACAAGAAGGAGCGGAGGCGGAAGAGACCGAAGAACAAGCCGAGCCGGAACCAGCCGAGCAGGAGAAAACAAAAGTTGTTGATTTGGGCGGCGGCATACAACTGGAACTAGCCTGGATTCCACCCGGCACCTTCCAGATGGGAAGCGGCGGCAGACGAGGCAGTTCACGTTCTCCCAGGCAGCAAACCGGGCCCCAAGACGAAGGGCCGTCGCATACCGTGCGCATTACGCAAGGGTTCTGGATGGGAATGCATGAAGTGACCCAGAAACAATGGGTTCATATCATGGGCTATAATCCCTCGCGATTCACCAGCGAGCCGCAGCGTCCCGTTGAACAAGTGAGCTGGAACGATTCTCAGGCGTTCCTGGCACGATTAAACGAAAGAACCAGTGTGGGCACTTTCCGCCTGCCAACTGAGGCTGAGTGGGAATATGCCTGTCGCGCGGGCGCCGTCACGGCGTATACCTTTGGAAACGACCTGGTGTCGTTGCCTGATTACGCCTGGTATGCCAGTAATAGCAACGCCACAACGCGTCCCGTAGGCCAAAAACGGCCAAACTCTTGGGGACTTTACGATATGCACGGCAATGTCTCCGAGTGGGTTCAGGATTGGTATGCCCCCGACACGTACCAGCGCGGCGCCGCCATAGACCCGCGAGGGCCGCGGGATGGCGTGTTCAAGGTCCGGCGCGGCGGCGCTTGGAGCAACAATCATTCACTGTTGCGCTCCGCATACCGTTCTCACGATCTACCAGGAACACACTCTGATATGGTGGGTTTCCGTGTGGTATTGGTTCAATAATGTGACATAATCCAAAGACAGTATCAACACCTTTTTTGCTTTTGCAGCATCCATTTATATACACTACAGATGCCGTTTGAGGTTTTTGCAACCATGTAGTGAACGGTCATTACAGTATGGCTGCGCGTACCACCAGAATGATGACAGTCGAAAGGCGTACGGAAGACGACTGCCTCATTGAGGCGAGAAGGGCAACGCAGTTGCCAGGGTATTTTCACGCGTGGTCAGGTGAAAAACCGGCGGCGGCGATTGAATTATGGGGATTGATTGTAGTGTCGCTGTCATTGTTTGCTTGAAGGTTGCCGTTCTCTTTGTGAAAGGTATATACCGTAAATCTGTTGGATACAAATTTGCATACCGTATACTGCATTGGCGCAACGCATGAGATTGTCATGGACAGGCCTGTTGTCCCTGTTGCGCTTTTGAATACGGGAGGCATAAATATCAGGATGTTGCGCGATGGTAAAGTTTGAACCAGGCAGTGTGATTGCCGACAGATATATCATCAAGAAGAGGCTTGGAAAAGGGGGAATGGGTGTGGTGTTTCTCGCGGAGGATATTAAGGCAAAGCGGATTGTAGCACTGAAAACGCTCCTGGATAAGTATGCTGCAAATCAGCACGCTGCGGTACGCTTTGTTCGTGAAGCCAACACGCTTGTCCGGCTGGACCACCCTGGCATCATGAAAATTTACGACGCGCGACAGTGGCAGGGCACCCTGTTTTATGTCATGGAATATGTGGAAGGTAAGAGTATTTATGAGTGGCTGAAAGAGAAAAAGACGTTGCCCCTCAATTCGGTTGTGCGTGTGTTGTGTCTTATCGCAGACGCACTGACCCACGCCCACCGCCTTACCATACATCGCGATCTTGCCCCGGAGAATGTAATGGTGCTGCCCAATGGTTCCGTGCGTTTGCTGGACTTTGGGTTGGCGAAGTTGGACGACCGCTACAAGGATTTGACCTGCGCCGACACCAATCTGGGACGTATCGAATACATCGCTCCCGAGCAACAGATAGCGCCCGCAAAGGTTGACAAGCGCGCGGACATCTATCCATTAGGCATTATGTTTTTTGAAATGCTGGTGGGAAGGCGGCCAAAATTTGGCGAAAAGATAACGACCTTTTGCCCTGAATTACCCCCTGAAGCGGATGAGTTCATGCGCAGGGCCACCGCGGCCGACCCGGATGACCGCATACCCACAGCCCACGCCTTCCGTGATGAACTGTTGCGTGTTTACAAGATAGCAAAGGGTGAGCTGCCTTCCACGGCAAGCGCAAGTGTTGACGCGCCCAGCGATGGTTTTCTCAAGAAGATTACCGGATGGGTGACGGGACTATTCAAAAAAAAGGGGGCTGCCTGATTGTTGTCTGCCAACAACGTTAGGGAAGGAAACTTATGATTTGCCAGACCTTCGCCCTATTGTTGTTGACGATGCTTGCGTCGCGGGTGTATGCCGCTGATGCGGCAACTGGCGGGAATGGCGACGATAGCTTGCGGTATGCGGTGTTGCAAGCGCGAGCGTTTGGTGTAATCCCAGATACAAGCCGCGACATGGGGCCTTCCTTCCGGCGTATGGTTAACACAGTCATCGCGGCGGGCAAACCCGTGGAAATAGTGCTTGAGCGGGGGCAATACCGTGTTGGCGGGGGCGATTCTTATGATGCCGCGCTGGCCATTGAAAAGGCCGCGAACATGATTATCCGCGGACAGGGAGAAGAAACGGAAATTCTGTTGACCAACCCACGTCAGGGCGGTTTCTTTATCGCGGACAGCACGGATGTCTGGATAAAAGCGCTGGCTATTGACCATGATCCGATTCCGTACACCCAGGGGCATGTCATGATGGTGAATGTAGCAGAAGGCTGGTTTGACTTCATCACCCAGCGTGGCTACCCATCACTCGAAGAGTCCTGGTTTGCCGACGCGCCAAAGCCGTACGGGCAGTGGGGTATGATCTTCGACGCGGATGAACCCTCTTTGAAGGCGGGCGCGGCGGACTTCATTTTTATGGACACATGGAAACGTCTGGGCGAGCGAGCCTGGCGCATGTATCCGGCTGCTGAACAGCGGCCACGACTAAACGACATGCAGCATGGCGACCGCTTTGTGTACCTGGCGCGGCACGGCAAGGGCGGCGCGGTCTTCTTCTATAGAAGCAGCAACTCCGGTGTGCGTAACGTTACCGTGTACAGTTCACAAAGTCTCGCTGTGGGCAGTCTGGCCGCGGACAGGATCACGGTGGACGGCTTGAACGTGCGACGACGACCAGATACAGACCGTCTGTTAAGTACAAACAGCGACGGCGTCCATTGTCAACAGAATATCCGCGGACCGGTTATCAAGAACAGCCGATTCGAAGGCATGGCCGACGACAGTATCAATATATACTATTTCCCAAACACCATAACCGGCGTAATTAGCGATACTGTGATTCGCGCAAGCCGACACGGCATCATTCAGGCTGGCGACCTGCTTCAGCTCTTCGAGCCACAGGAAGGGCGCGTGACAGCGGAAACGACAGCGCTGGAAGTGCGCGACGCGCCTGAGGGAGAATACCGCATTACGCTGGAAGCGCCTGTTCCCGGGCTTCGGGCCGCGCCCGACGGTCACAGTATATATAACCTGTCGCGTTGCGGCGCGGATTTTGTGATTCGCGACAACGAGTTTCGTAATCATCGCCGTCACGGGATGATGATCAAAGCGCCGCGCGGGATTATCCAAGGAAATATTATTGACGGCGTCGGCGGACTGGGGATCGTTGTTGGAAACGATCCGGAATGGCCCGAAGGCGTTATACCATCGGACCTGGTCATACGGGGCAACAGCATCAAGGATGTAGGGCGGTCGCGCTGGTACGGGCAGGATAAGCGCGGCGCAGCCATACAATTGATGACAAAGGCGCTGGGCGGACGACCGGCGGCAGAACGACACATCAAGAATATCGTCATTGATGAAAACGTTATTGTGAATCCGCCGGGCGCGGCGGTATACGTAGGCGCAGTGGAAGACGCCGACGTCACACAATTGCGCGTGTTTTACCGTGAAGACGCTTCCATGCCCCGACAAACGGCGGCGGTAATCCTCGAAAACGCGTCGGGAGTGCAAATTGACGGATTACGTATCGAATCGAAGCAGGCAGACGTTACAGCGGGCGTATTGATTGAATCCACTGTGGACGCAGGAAACGCCGGCGTGACGATGAACGCCATACAACTATCAGGTGCGCCCAGCATGAAACCCTTTATAGACCAGCGCGAGTAATCTCAGGCAATAGCGGCATCGTTTCGCAACGAAGGCTCCAGGGCGTTCTCGGGATTGAAAGGCTGTACAACTAGTTCCGAGCCGGGGGGAACAAGCTGCGCAACAGCGCGCATGTCAGTTTCATTTAGCAAGGGCGTCACAGCCGTTGTCCGGAAGTGATGAGGCAATTTTGACCATGCAATAAGCGCAATGCTTTCTTCGATGGCGTCCACGTCCACTACGACGCCGCTCAGGCGACTGTAACGCGCCAGCGGCGCTTTAATGTCCATGGCAATGTAATCCACCAACCGGGCGGCAAACAACCAGGAAAGCATGTCTGGACGGCTTCCGTTGGTATCCAGTTTGATCTTGTAGCCCAGCCCCTTCACCCTTTCCAGGAATCGCGGCAGATTGTCCTGGAGCGTTGGCTCGCCGCCGCTCACTACCAGCCCCTCGAGTTTGCCTTGTCGCCGCCGCAAGGTACGAATTATTTCCGACTCGGGATACAGGCTCTTTTCGCAAGGCGTAAAAGCGAGCAGGTCGCCGTTATGGCAAAAAGGGCAACGGAAATTACAGCCTTGCGCAAACGCGATGGCCGCGATATGGCCAGGATAATCGCTCAACGTAAAAGGTTGAAACCCACCAAACTGCATAATTCTGACTACTCCCCTTTGTATACGCAGGACTGCGCCTGTGCCGTGGAGGCGTCCACAGCGCCGTCGCACGGGGCAATACGATATCGGTTGCGCATAGAGAACTCGGCCCGTTTGCCTTCGTTCCACTGGTTGACAGGGCGCAAATACCCGACGATTCGCGAATAAATCTCCGTTTCTCCTTTGCAGATGGGACAGACGGCAAGTTCACCGCGCAAATATCCGTGACTTGGGCAAACGGAGAAACTGGGCGAAAGCGTAAAATAAGGAAGAGAATAGTTTTCACATACACGCTTCACAAAGGCCTTAACCGATTGCGTGTCGGTCACGGATTCACCAAGAAAAACATGCAGTACCGTGCCGCCCGTGTACCGCGCCTGCAACTCGTCCTGCAAGTCCAGCACCTGAAATACGTCATCCGAGTAGTTCACGGGCAATTGCGTCGAATTACTGTAAAACGGCTCGGCGCCGTTGCAGACTTCGTCATGGTTGGCGAAAATGATGTCGGGGCACCGCTCCCGGTCCAGTCGCGCTAGACGATACGTTGTACCTTCGGCGGGAGTCGCTTCCAGGTTATACAGGTTGGATGTTTCCTCCTGATATTCCGCCAGTCGCTCGCGCATGTGGTCCAAGACCCGACCGGCAAAGAGACAGCCCGTTTCCGTGCCGATGTCCGCGCCAATCAGATTCAAGCATGCCTCGTTCATGCCCACCAACCCAATGGTGCTGAAATGATTATGCCAGAATGTACCAAAACGCTTATGGACATCGCGCAGATAAAAGCGCGTATAGGGATACAACTGTTTGTCAGTGAAGGCCTCCAGGATGCGTCGCTTGGTCTCAAGACTGTCCCGGGCAATATCCATCAGTCGGTCGAGCCGCGCCATAAAATCGCGTTCATCCGTGGCCAGATAACCCAGACGCGGCATGTTGACGGTAACCACGCCAATGGAGCCGGTCAACGGGTTTGCGCCAAACAAACCACCGCCGCGTTTTTCCAGGGTACGCAAATCAAGTCGCAACCGGCAGCACATGCTGCGCGCATCATCGGCGCACATATCTGAATTTACGAAATTAGCAAAATACGGGATGCCGTAACGCGCGGTAACATCCCAAAGTCGGTCAATACCAGGCGCTTCCCAATTGAAATCCGGCGTAATATTGTACGTGGGTATAGGGAAACTGAATACACGCCCTTTGGCGTCTCCTTCGGACAACACCTCGAGGAAGGCGCGATTCAACGTGATCATCTCTTCCTCGTACTCGCCATAAGTAGTGTCCTGTAACTCACCGCCTATAATCACAGGTTGGTCGGCCAGTGTTTTAGGTGGTTGCAAATCGAGGGTCAGGTTTGTGAAAGGCGTCTGAAAACCGACACGGGTGGCCACGTTCAAGTTAAAAACGAATTCCTGAAGCGCCTGTTTTACCTCTTTGTAACCGAGTTTATCGTGACGAATAAAGGGCGCGAGAAGCGTATCGAAATTGCTGAAAGCCTGCGCGCCGGCCGCCTCGCCTTGCAGCGTATAGAAGAAATTGACCACCTGGCCCAGCGCTGTACGGAAATGTTTGGCTGGGGCGCTTTCCGCTTTTCCCGGCGCGCCGCAGAAACCGCAACGCAACACGTCCTGCAAGTCCCAGCCAACGCAATATACCGACAGCAGACCCAGATCATGGATATGCAAATCGCCGTTGGCGTGGGCCTCGCGTATGTCGCGGGTATAAATTTTATTGAGCCAATACGTCTTGCTGACCTCGCTCGAAATGTAATTGTTCAGCCCCTGAAGCGAATAGGCCATGTTGCTGTTTTCGCGCACCTTCCAGTCCAACTGTTCAAGATAGCGGTCTATCAGTTCCACATCGGCTTTGTTGATCAGTTCGCGGATGCGCGCATGTTGGTCGCGGTACAGGATGTATGCCTTGGCGGTCTTCTTAAAAGGCGATGTTAACAACACTTCCTCGACCAGATCCTGGATTTTCTCCACCGTGGGAAGCGCGTCCGTTTCATGGAGTTGTTGATAGAGACCCAATACGCGCATGGTCATCTGGCGCGCCGTATCGTCGCCAAACTCGCCGGTAGCCTTGCCCGCCTTCAGCAGCGCCCTGGTGATCTTGGATGCATCAAAGGGAACTGTACGCCCATCGCGCTTTTCAATTTGTGTAAGGAATGCGTTAGTATCGTGTGAACGCTCCACTGCTTTATCGAAGGCCGCCGCTTCCATAACCATTCTATCCTCCCGCGATATACCGCATTTATGAGTCGTTGCCACCGTGAGACGCGCACTGCATCGTCCCACAAACGAGACTTATTGTAACGCCTCGAAACCACAAAGTCAAGTATAATCTTTTTAACCCACCACAATATAATGTGTATAACCGGGGGATAGACGGTGGAAAAACACCGTCCCCCGGTGGATAAGCCAAGGAAATCGTTCAGAGTAAACGAGTTAGGCGCGGCATTCCATCTGATCGCCATATTTTTTGTTCTCAAACGGTTGTTTTTCTTGCCCGTTATCAGACAAGCGCCGCCAAGAAGAAACGGGCCGTAGGCGGATTAAACGACCTGTGCCCCGCCAAACCATAGAGATTAAAGATAGGGACAATCGAACATCTGTTCGTCTATCGGTATGAAAATTGATGCCTGTATCAGTGGACAAAATATTCTATACGTGGCTCTTGCCAGTTCTTTAACCCGCATATCTCATCATATTTCTATCGCGCCTGTGCCCCTTTCGCAATGTCAGGCACTTTGTTCAATTGCAGACTTCGACGTATTTCAATCTGCTGTTAGCTGGTAGACTACGTAGAACATCTAGTCTAGCGCAATCCCGCAGGATCATAACTAAATCCAGCGACATAAGTGCGCCAATATTTATTTTCGCGGGCGTATTGTTGATTGTAGTTTCCATAATTTACGATACTACAACAGTACGCTACAGTGTTTGCATCAAATAAAGGGTTCTTATCAATGTTTTGCTTAAACAGGCTTTTGGGAACAAGTTCCTTTTGCCGCCGGTTCACGGGTCTGGCGCTGTGCGCTCTGCTTATCGGTTTTGCGACTGATAGCGCGGGGCAAGCGCAACGTGTGAAACAGGAGTTCGCAGAAAAACTTGCGCGCATCCCCGTGGTCGAGGCGGTTCAATGTCAACGTACCCTTTCCTTTCCCGCGCAAGAGACGCGGTTTATCCGACTTATGATCAGACGCACCAATGACAACAGTGCAGCCTGCCTGGACGAACTGGAGGTGTATGGCCCCGACAGTTCAGAAAACCTTGCCCTTGCCAGTGGCGGCGCTGTGGCGAGCGCCTCGTCGGCAATCGCCGGATACGCCATCCACGCGGTGGAACATCTAAATGACGGTCGTTATGGCAACGACCACAGCTGGATCGCCGCGAATCCTGGTAAGGCATGGGCGCAAATCGAATTGTCGGAACCGGCGGTCGTGAACCGTGTGGTCATTTCGCGCGACCGGCAGGGACAGTTCCGCGACCGGGTCGTTGCCGAGGCGGACCTGCTGCTGTCCATGAACGGGCGCGACTGGCAAGAGGCGGCAACATTGGAACCAATGCCGGACGCGCCATTCCCGCGTCGCCATAACCCGTTAAGCGTATATGATCTGATGCCCTGGCTGCCCGTTGCGCGGCTGCCTGAAGCGAACTGGCATGGGCTGGTGCAGTACGCCTTCTTACGCGAACGCG
>SLFT01000126.1 GCA_007124105.1 Candidatus Hydrogenedentota bacterium
CCTCTCCCTCGTCCTGTTCTTCGCCTTCCCGGGCGTCTTCGCCCTCGCCGATATTTTCGCCTTCGGGAACAGGTATCTGCTGGAGCGAAAAACTCCTGGAGACCGTCTCGCCACGTCCTATATACAGGGAAATCACATCGTCATCATAGCCCGCGGCTGTTGCGCGCACCGTATACGCTCCCCCGGGTAAAGCGGGCATGGTATACACGCCATTGACATTGTTGCTGACTGGCAAATGATCTTGGGGGCTAATGGAAACGGTGGCGTTCATAACAGGTTTGTTTGTGTCGGAATCCATAATGGTGGAAAAAAGCGCCGCCGCCATTCCCAAGGATTGGTTGTAGCCCTTCGCCGCCAGTGGATCCGTGTGCCGTGGCGTATGCCCTGCGCTGTCATTATAAGAAAAGTCAATAACGCTAACAGGCAAGACATCCTGTTGCCACGCGGGGACATCCAGGAAAAACCGCAACGTGGCAATCTCTGTTTTCGACGTACATGCGACTGATGTCTGCCCTGTTGCCGAAATTTTGACAAGTCCGTTGTCTTGCGCCTCTCCATAGATGTGGCCTTCATAATTAAACAAGAAGTTCATGGCGGAAATGCCGTTCCCTTCATTGGCCGTTTCCAACGTCAAATAATCAGCGGGATAGCCCACTGAGATTGAGAAACCTCCCAGTTCAGGAGCCCCTTCCAACAGGATAGTCGTAACAACGCCCTCATCGTCAACCATCGTTTCCAAAGAAACTGTCACATCAGGCTCCGCCGCCGCCACGTTTTTGAGGCCATATATCTCGTCGTTCATGTCCAACGCAACCCACAGGGAAGACTTAGCGTCCAATGATTGGCGTGTGGCAGCGCGTAAAATAAGAAGCGCATCCGCAACATCAATACGGCCGTCCAGATTCACGTCGCACGCTTCCAAGAAGCAAGGATGACCCGGCAAAGGAGCATATTTCCCAACCAGATACCCCAACAGCCCAGCTGCGTCACCCGCATCCACACGACCATTATTGGTCACGTCGCCTAACATACAGCCATCCTCATGGCAAAAGTAATCGCTGATTGACGCAAGCGCTGCCCGCGTCAGTTCCCCCGCTTCCGACAGGCTGTATACCACGGTTTCTTCGGCGTTTATCTGCAAAGGCGCACACGCGCCCTCGTCAAGTGTCGGAACCGCAAAAATGTGGAATAACACACCCGACCCATACAAGGGAACCGCGCCCTCCGCTTCGATGACGACCTGGATAATATCGTCTACACTGATAACCTGGTACACAGACTCAATATGGCGCGTAATTGCTGTCGGCCGCACAAGAATTTCATTGTCGGCATCGTGGAGAAATGCGTCCGCGGGCAAATCAACCACCAGCCGCATTTGCTCGGCCACAACGTCGTAGATACATTCCACCGCCAAGGGGATATGAACAAGCGATGCGCCTGAATCCGGATGATAGTAAACAATACCGCCCTCCTGCGGCCGGTATACCGGTGGGATAAAAAGAGTCAGATGGTTGGATTTTACTGGTTCGGATGACGCCGACAATTCACTTAGTCTATCGGCACCGCTTACAGCCTGCACCCGGTAAATATAATACGCGCCCGGCTCTGTATCGTCGTCAATATAGGCCGCAACTTCGATCAAATCGCCCAAAAACCGATCTGGAAGGCCATTCAACTTCACTGGATCGCCAAGAGGCGTACCGGCGACGTCCGTTTCGGTACGATACAGGTTGTAACCCTTCAATGCCGTCTCAGGATTGGGCTGCCAGTCAATGAAGATACGCTGCGGCCCCGCATTGGCGAGCGGCCGGGCGGGCGTAGAAATATCACGCGGTTCAAGCGCAACATTAATATCCATCACTGAAGCGTACACCTCTTCCAAGTACGCGTTTCGGTAATGACGGTGTGAGAAGGTCATATAATAAGGTCCCCCGTCCGGCAATTCAGGGGAGGCGAAATGACCCGTTATATCCGTCTGAATGGTCGCGCTCTCATGCGACGCGCTGTCTATTACAACAGTCACATCGCCTATGGGATTTCCTGTTAACGCGTTGCTAACGCGCCCGACCAGGACATGGGGCGTCTGCGCAGCGCCCATCCCTTGCCCTGCAACAAGAATGCTCGTGAAGAGCGCCAGGAACGCCGCTCGTGATCTTTGCTGCATCATGCTAAACTACCCTCGCAATTATTTTTCATAACCACATCCAATTGCCGCCACAACGCTCTTGTGAGAAGGCAAACATAACGTAGTATCGCTCAGGGTAATTGTAACATATTCGGCCAAAGAAAACATGCTGCCGCCCTGAATGGTTCGCGACTGCGGTGTGACGCGTGAAGAGAGGTTGGTAATTGCAGCCTGGAGATTGTAGACCGGAGACGGGCGCCCATACAGTTCCGCCTCTTAGATCGGTCTCCAGCCCGGAACGTTTCGATTTTTTCGGTCAGTAACCCATGGGCAACCCTGGTGATAGGGTCGTCTGCATGGTCGTCTCCGGTTTTGGCGAACAGGAAGCACGCAAACTCGCCATCATGCCCGATGGGCGCCGGTACAAGAAAACAGCCTGGCTGCTCCAGTCATGTAATGGATCGGCGCAAGAATCAGATAGGCATGAAAACGAGAAAGCGCCTTCGGGGAAGTCGTCATGCTATTTGAAAAGATTGGAATGAGAGCCCATGCGTTCGAAAATCAAGCGGTTGCCGTCTATTTTGTAAATGAGCAGCCAATCTGATTCGATGTGGCAGTCTCGCCGACCCTGCCATGCACCGATACGTTGGTGGTCGCGGTGAATGGGGTCCAGAGGCTCTCCGGCGAGCAGGCCGCGGGCGATGCGTTTGAATTTTTCAGGATTTTTTCCACGGCGCAGGCATCGTTTTTACATCCTTTCAAACTGACGCGTGTAGACGGGAGTAAGCGCGCGTCAGAGTCCCAGCTTGTTAAGCAGGTCATCGGCGTCCTTGCACACCACCAGGCCGCGCCCGTCATCCGTTTTCCTGAAGGTGCGCTGCGTCGTTTCGTTCGGAATGACGACATCAAACGGCAGCCCCTGATGCAGTTCAACCTGTTTGTAGAAAAGGGTAATTGCTTGTGTGGCGTTCAGGCCGATCTCCCCCAATACTTTTTCCGCGTCTTCCTTGAGTCCAGGCTCCATCCGGGCTCTGACCATTGCGCTTATACTCATAACTGAGCCTCCATTGCTCATTCGAGTGCAGCACAAACGGGGCACATTTGGCAAGTTTTTCTTCAAAACGAATGGAAGTCGGTGCGCCGGATATGTATCACGCAACAAGCAAGCATCCTTGGAGCAAATAGCGGGCGGGTTTACTATTCCAGTCCAACATTTTCCGTGGGACGGATGCGGACCGATAGCGGGGCATCCCAAGTATGGCCGCCAGTTTAAGGTGTACAA
>SLFT01000375.1 GCA_007124105.1 Candidatus Hydrogenedentota bacterium
ACCAGCCGGCGCGTTTTCCAAAGGTACGACGCGCCAGATAAAAGATTAATACCACCGTAAAGGCGCCCAGAAAGCGTTGCGTCCATGCCGCAACGTCCGCACTATAACCGAACCGGAGGTAGACAAGTCCCAGGAAATATGGATACAGGGGGCCGTGCAGAAATGGGATACGATCCCATCCGAGCCAGAAAGTCTGCGCTATTTCCAGGGCCCACCGGTCGTAGGTGTGATTGTCGCCGCCCTGCATCAGAAACCCATACATGGGATCGTTTCGGCTCATGATGATCTGGTGGGCAATGCGAACGGCCAATGCGATGCCGAACATGACCAGGTAGGGCGCTAACGCCTTTATCTTTGCGGCAGTATCGGCGGTAGGAAGCGTCCTTGTCATTTCATCTCCTCATGGGTCAGCAGAACCATGTTCTGGCGACACGCTTCAATTAGTGGAAGCCTCGATGGCCTTTTCCGCAAGAATACGTCCCGCTTCCCGGCATTCGGTCAGTATCTGTTCTGACGGTCGGTATTGAGCGCGAATGGGTTCGCGTACGACATGCCAATTCAGCGATTCAAACATGGCTTGAGCGGCTTCCGCGCCGCCTTTCATCCAGCCGTAAGAACCGAAGGCGAGCGCCGCTTTGCATGGCGGCTTGAGACCTTGCAGATACGTGAGCGCGGCGGCGGCCATTGGCATGGGGCCGCCGTTAAGCGTGGGCGACCCGACTGCGATGGACGCGGCGTCCAGCGCTTCCGCGGCGATTCGAGTGAGGCCTGACTGGCGAACGTGGTGGAGTTGCGCCTGCGCGCCGCCGTCCACAACGCCTTCATACACGGCCTGGGCCATACGCGCCGTGCTGCCCCACATGCTGTCATAAACGATGAGCGCCCTGGGGTTTACGATACCGGCAGCCCATGCTTTGTACGCCTCCAATAGTTTGTGAATATGGCTGCGCCAGATCAGGCCGTGGGACGGCGCAATCATGTCAATATCGCACTTGAGGGCGCTGGTCATCGCCCGGACGACGGGTTCGCCGTAAGGCAGCAGGATATTGGCATAGTACGTTTTTGCTTCTTGCAGCATTTGGCACAGGTCCGTTTCATCATCAAAGCGTTCGGAAGCGGCATAGTGCTGTCCGAATGCATCCATGGAAAATAATACCTTGTCTTGCGGCGAGTAGGTGAACATGGACTCGGGCCAATGGGCCATCGGCGTCTGGATGAACGCAAGGGTGCGCGCGCCTATGTTCAGCGTGTCGCCCGGCTTGATAATGTGCAGGTTCCAGTTCCCCATATCATAATATGCGTCGAGGGTCCGGCGGCATTTCTCGGTGCAGACCAGCGCGGCATTCGGGAGCGCGGCCATGACGTCGGGCAAGGCGCTGGCGTGATCGGGCTCTGCGTGGTTGCAGACCACCCACCGTACGCTATCCAGGCGAATCAATGCGCTGATATTGCTTAACAACAGGTCGGTAAACGGCGCTTTCACCACATCAATTAACGTGGGTTGCTTGTCTTCAATGAGGTAAGCGTTGTAGGAAGAGCCGCGCTCTGTTTCATACCCATGAAAATCACGTATTGTCCAGTCTACGGCGCCTACCCAGGAAACGCCTTCGCATAAACTTGTACTCATTACAATCTCTCCTTGCTGTCGGGTTATTCAGTAGTTGTTGCGAGCGGTCGTTGCTGAGAACGCCATCTGCTTGTTGTTCTGGCATGGGCATAGGGCTCGCAACGCTTATGCAATAGAAAAAAGAATCCTTCACATTATGGTCTATATGGTTCGCCAGGCGCTGCCGGATGCATAGTAAGCTGCATCCAGCGAATGACGCAACGCGCTGGCCGCAAGCGGCACCTATCTGCTTATAACCGCCTGATGCTTCGATATCATAGCGCCATGCAGCGGTAAACGCAACAATACAAATACGGTCATGGTCTAACAACGGGCTGATGTTGACGTTACTTACATTTGAATACTGTACAGCGCGTCGAAAATCAACCGCTAAGATTGTGGCGCGTCGCTTCCTGGCCGCTTCCATCAAAGAGATAAGTCGCTGTGGCGCAAGTATCACCCAATGCGCGTGCGCCTGACAGACCATTCATTTTTTTGCGCCATTTGCGCTGTGGTCGAAGAGTACGTTGAAGAGCTGCGTAAGAATGCCGAATACAGCCTCACCAAGCGTTTGAAGCGTAATCAGGTTCGCAGGCACAACAGAACCCTGAGGTGATGTGAGAGAGACTTTTCTCAGCGGTCCTGGTCGAAATTTTCACGCTTATTTGTAAAAGTTTCACAAAAGGATTATACTACAGGATGACAGGATCAGAAGTTCGTATGTTGAAGACGTTCTGTTTTCGTTGTCAGATGACAACGCCGAAGGACGTACGTGTCGGTTTTTCCGGCATGGATATCAGGTGTATAGACAACCAATATAGCAACAACAGGAGTGATTAGGTTATGTGGACTCCCGGAATCGGAGAATTATTGATCATTTTCGCCATCGTGCTGGTGCTCTTTGGCGGGGGCAAACTTGCCGGCGTCGGCAAATCGCTGGGTTCGGCCATCAGCGAATTCAAGACGGCGATTAACGAAGATAAGGGCGAAGAAAAGAAATCCTCGGACGAGACGCCTTCGGCGTAATTTTTCACCGCCTCGGTATGAAGGCGCCGCCACTATCAACTATTCTATCAGGGAGGGTTTCGCTTTATGGCACCTGAACAGAAGCTTACGCGTCGTTCGTTTTTGCAATCAGCCACCGCATCGGTCGCGGGATTTTCTATCGTGCCCCGGCATGTGCTTGGCGGCGCGGCATTCACCGCGCCCAGCGACGAGATTACGCGCGCCGTTATTGGCGTGGGCGGCATGGGCCGCGGCCATCTAGGTTATCCCGGCGCGCGCACGGTCGCTGTTTGCGATGTGGACCAAAAGCGTTTGAACGAAGTGCTCTCGCGTCTGGAAGAGGGCGTGACCGGTTATCATGATTTCCGTGAAGTGCTTGCGCGCGACGATGTGGATGTAGTGCATATTGCCACGCCGCCGCATTGGCACGGGATCATGAGCGCAGAGGCCGCCCGCGCGGGCAAGGATGTCTGGTGTGAAAAACCGATGACCCGCACTATTGGCGAGGGTCGCAAGGTTGTTGAGGCGGTGCAGCGGCATGGCGTGTTGTTCCGTCTGAATACATGGTTCCGGTTCCGCTCCGATTTTTACGGGTTCAACACGCCGGTATTGCCCATCAAGAAACTGGTGGACAGCGGCATGCTTGGCTGGCCGCTTACCGTTACGGTTGGTCCCGCTACGGGGTTTGACTGGAAATTTCAGTGGAGTGGTCGGACCGACCTGCTTCCCGAACCTGTACCCGAGGAACTCGATTACGATTTCTGGCTGGGGCCCGCGCCGTTTAAGCCCTATCA
>SLFT01000081.1 GCA_007124105.1 Candidatus Hydrogenedentota bacterium
AATGGGCGGAACGGTCAATCTCGCGGGGTGTATGCACCGGCTTGTAGCGCACCTTTTCAATCCCCATGCGCTCCGCCAGTTCTCGCAGGCGGCATGTGGCGCTGCGCACACAGGTGGGACAGTTCATGTCATGGTTGGCCAGAAGCAGTTCGATCGCGATTTTTCGTATGTCGCGCACTTGTTTGGTATTGGTCTTCACACACATCCCTGGCTCGGGCGCCACGGAGCAGGACGCGTTAACGCCGCGCCCTTCAATATCCACCAGGCACAGGCGGCACGCGCCATAGACGCTCAACTCCGAGTGATAGCAGAATGTCGGAATGTCAATACCGGCTTTGCGCGCCACTTCAAGGACGTTGCGTTCGTCCTCAATAGGGATTTCGCGGCTGTCAATGACCATGGTCTTTTGGGGGACTTGTTTGTTCTCATTCATTGTATGGCTCCCTGTACGATAGCATCGAACCGGCAACTGTCTAAGCAGGCGCCGCACTTGATGCAGGTTTCCGGGTTAATGGCATGGGGCTGTTTCTTCTCGCCTGCAATAGCGTCCACGGGACACTTGCGCTTGCAAACACCGCAGCCAATACACAATTCAGCGAGAATGGCCGGTACGGTGAGCGCCTTGCAGACGCCCGCCGGACAGTGATGCTCAAATACATGCGCGTCGTATTCGTCCTTAAAATAACGCAAGGTGGACAGTATCGGATTGGGCGCGGTTTTGCCGAGTCCACACAGCGATCCTGTCTTCACGGCGCGCGCGGTCTGCTCGAGCACTTCGAGGGTGACGGCGTTGGCTTCGCCCGCAATGATTTCATCAAGCAGGGCAAGCATCTGGCGCGTGCCTTCGCGACAGAGTACGCACTTGCCGCAGGATTCGTTCTGGGCGAACTGCATGAAGAACCGTGCCACGCTTACCATGCAGGTTTGCTGGTTCATCACCACCAAGCCGCCTGAGCCGACCATGGCGCCCACGCTGCCGAGTGAATCGAATTCAAGGGGCAAATCGGTGTGTTCCTGGGTCAGGCAGCCGCCTGACGGCCCGCCGATCTGAACCGCCTTGAAGGGGGCGTCCGTGATGTTGCCCGTGTTGTCCGTGACGCCGCCGCCGATTTCGTAAACGATTTCGTTGAGCGTCGCGCCGAAAGGCACTTCAATAAGCCCCGTGTTGGCCACATGTCCGGTGAGGGCAAAGGTCTTGGTGCCCGGCGAATTTTCGGCGCCTCGTGCGCGAAAGGCCTCCACGCCGTCGCGCACAATCAGCGGAACGGCCGCCAGCGTTTCCACGTTATTGATCACCGTGGGCTTTCCCCACAAGCCGCTTTGCGCGGGGAAGGGCGGTTTCGGCATGGGCATGCCGCGCCGGCCTTCAATGGAGGCGATCAACGCCGTCTCTTCGCCGCATACGAACGCGCCCGCGCCTTCCATCACATGCAGCATGAAATCAACCCCGCTGCCAAAGATGTCTGCGCCCAGAACGCCGAAGGCGCGCGCGTCTTCCAGGGCGCGGTAGAGCCGCTTCACGGCCAATGGGTATTCCATGCGCACATAGATATACCCTTCACGCGCGCCGACGGCTCTCGCGGCGATAAGCATGCCTTCGATAACAGCATGGGGATTGCCTTCCATCACGCTGCGGTCCATGAACGCGCCGGGGTCGCCTTCGTCGCCGTTGCAGATAACATACTTGACATCGCCCGGCTGCGCGCGGGTCAGTTCCCATTTGCGGCCCGTGGGGAAGCCGCCGCCGCCCCGGCCGCGCAGACCAGAACGCAGTATGGCGTCGCACACCTCGTCGGGCGTCATGTCGCACAGGGCGCGGCGCGCGCCTTCGTAACCGCCGTGGGCGATGTATTCGCGAATATCCTCCGGATCGAGTTCGCCGCACTCCTTAAGCACCGTGCGTTGTTGTCGATGATAAAAAGGGATGTCCTCTTTTGTCTTGCGTCTTTCGCCGGTCTTCGGATGCACGTACAGCAGCCGAGTGACCACGCCCTCATCCAGCAGCGTTGTCTTCACGATCTCCACCACATCCGTCGGTTGCACCTTGGTGTAAAGGATGCCTTCCGGCTCGATGGTAACCAGCGGTCCCATCTGGCAGAAGCCCTGGCACCCGCTCTTGGAGAGGTACACGTCAATGTCGCCCTGGACGCCGTTGTCTACCCCTGTTGTTGTCTGTAGCCCCAACGCGTCCAGCTGTTTCAGGAATTCGTCGCGCACGCCCAGCGCGCCGCCGGCCACACAGCCGGTGCCGGCGCAAATGATGACGCGCCGTTTTACGGCCGTGACCGCTGCCGCGTAGTCGGCGGCGGCGTCGCGAAGCATTGTTGTCTGGTGTTGTGTTGTAGTCATGCCTCTTTCTCCTTTTCCAGTATCGCGTCAATGACGGCCGCGCAGGCCTCCGACGTCATCTGTCCATGGACGGTTTCGTTTACCATCATCACCGGTGCCAGCCCGCACGCGCCGATGCAGGACACCGTCTCCAGGGTGAACAACAGGTCGTCCGTTGTATGCTTCGTTTCACTGAGTCCAAGCTTCTTGCGGATGGCGTTTATAAGGCGCTCGGAATTCTTCACGTGACAGGCAGTGCCGTCGCATACGTGAATGACGTATTTGCCCTTGGGTTCGAGCGCGAAATGCGCATAGAACGTGGCCACGCCAAAGACACGCGAGGGCGGCAAACCGACCGAGGTGGCCACATAGGCCAGCGCCTCCTTGGGCAAATAGCGGTACTCGGCCTGCACCGCCTGCAATATGGGCACCAACTTCGCGGGATTATGCTCGTAACGTTCGAGAATCTCGCAGACCTTCTCAAAGTTTCTGACGGTTGTTTGCTGCATCGTTATGTGTTCTCCGTTGTAGTAACTGCGGGGAAACCGCTCCTATTGAATCCAATGGCCAATTGGTTATAGCTAAAACTGCTGCACAAAACGTCTATATGCAGGTGATGCTCGTTTCTTTCAGGTATTGCGTTTCCAATGCGTTGGCGACGCGCTTCACAATGTTCCGGCGAATCTCCAGGTCTATGGGTAATTTTGGGTCCTGGTGCGCCTCGTTAATGCGGCTGCCCACGACAAATTCGATGATGTCGCTTTCTATGAACAGCCGCGCCAGCCGCGCCGCCGGGTCGTCGTTGTTCAGGACTTCCCGCTCCTCCAGTATCCGCGCCGCCCGTGTCAGGGTCAGGATGCCTTCGGTGATCAAGTCCACGCCGTCCATCACGGACAGGGGCGGCAAGTCCCGCGACATGGTCTGCAAATCCAGGCGTACCGGCCTGTTCAGTTCGCGGCTCACGATGGTGGTGGTCGTGCCGCAGCGGGCCGTACGCGAGGCCACCTGGCCAGTCGCCGGATCGTGAACCACCGTCTCCGTGCGGCCGTCAGGGAAAATGGTCTCATGCAGCG
>SLFT01000118.1 GCA_007124105.1 Candidatus Hydrogenedentota bacterium
AGCCGCCTGCAAGGGGCTGATGCTTTCAATAACATGGCGTCGGTATACTTTGAACGCGTTGGTAAGGTCGTTGAAGCGCGTCATGAACATGAGCCGCATACAATGGTTCACAATACGGTTGGCGATGAGTTTCACAGGCGGATACTGCGTGACCCTGCTTCCTTTCCTGAATCGCGACCCGAACACGCAGTCGTATCCCTCTTCAATTTTGCGGTAACAGGCCACTACGTCTTCTGGGTTGTCCGAACTGTCGGCCATCACAATGGCCACCACGTCGCCCTTAAAATGCTGCAGCCCGAAGCGCACAGCCCGCCCCAGGCCTCCAGGCGGCGTATTATGCACCACGCGCAGTTCCGGCAAGGCGTCCGAAAGCGCGGCCAGAACCTCGGGCGTATTGTCGGTGCTGTTGTCGTTGACCACCAGCAGTTCAAAGGGGATTTCAGCGGCGCGCAACGCCTCGGCCAGCCCTTCGAGCGTGGGGGCGATGTTGTCCGCTTCGTTGTAGGCGGGGATCAATATGGAATACAGCAGCGCATTCTTTTTCATGAGCCCGTCCGGTTCGTGTCGCGCGCCCCTTCATAAATTTCGGTTAATATGGCCTGGATATTGTAACGCTGGCGCCAGCGCGGGTAGTGTTCCTGAAACTTTCGCGTGTCGCTGATCCACCAGATATGGTCGCCAATACGGTTGTCTTCCACATATTCGGTGCGCATCGTGTTGCCGGTAATTGCCTCGCACAGGGCCACCGCCTCCTGTAATGAGCAATTGCTGAAACGCCCGCCGCCGATATTGTAGACCTCGCCGGATCGCGGCGCCGCGACAACCTCCTGAAAACAGGCCACCAAATCAGAAGCGTGGATGTTGTCGCGCACCTGCTTGCCTTTGTACCCGAAGATGCGATAGGGGGCGCCGGCAACAGCGCATTGCATCAGATACGCCAGGAACCCGTGCAATTCAGCGCCGGCATGGCCTGGTCCCGTCAGACAACCGCCGCGAAACACCGCTGTGTTCATGCCGAAATAACGGCCGTATTCCTGGGTCAACACATCAGCGGCTACTTTCGACGCGCCGAAAATGGAATGTTTGCACTGGTCAATGGACATGGTCTCGTTGATGCCCTCGGCGGCAAAGGGATGCTCGGGCGACACTTCCCAGCGGGTCTCCTGTTCAACCAGCGGCAGGGCGTTGGGAAGATCGCCGTATACCTTGTTGGTGCTGGTCAGAATGAACACGGCCTCGGGCGCGTGCAGCCGGGTCAGTTCGAGCAGGTTCAACGTGCCCGTGGCGTTCACCCCGAAATCGGTGAGCGGCTCGCGGGCGGCCCAATCATGGCTCGGCTGCGCGGCGGTATGCACCACCGCCTGGATATCCGCGCCGTATTCCGAAAAAATACGGTTCAACCCCTCATAATCGCGGATGTCTTGAACATGATGGATGTAATCCGGCAGCTCGGACATCAGCTGGTCGGCCATGGGACGCGTAGACGCGCTTTGCCCAAAGAAATAAGCGCGCATGTCGTTGTCAATGCCAACGACGGTATACCCCTGTGTCGCAAAACGACGCACCGTTTCCGCGCCAATCAACCCCGCTGATCCTGTTACAAGTAGTACTGCCATGTGCTATAGTTTGCCTTATAGGCGGTGTATTGTGCAAATCCGCGCGCAGATGACCCTGAACCGCCGCAGGTGAAGCGCCCGGATGCCCCGTGATTCCGACGCTGTTTTCGCGTGGAAGCCGGGAACTGGACGGTCGCAACAGCTAATTTTTTCCGGCCCATAGAATACACTACCCGTCTCGTGTGTTACTAATTGGTAAGAAGACCGAGCAGCAAGGCCTCATGGAGACCTGCTCCTGATGCCAGGATACAATTGAATATGATCTGATATAGAAACCAGCGCTACTGTCCGCTGTCAAAGTTTCGTATGTTGTTCACGCTTTAGCGTGCCGGATTGCGCATGTAAACTTAGAAGTTAACGCCAGCATGCTAAAGCATGAAAAACATACGAAAATATACAGGTTTGTAAAAGCGAATGCTACCTGCTTTCCCCCGCCGCGATGCATAAGCAGATTTCTGTAGACCGTGCAGGACAGGTACAATAAGAATAGTAGTGTTGGAAGCATACAACATGGTTCTCAAGCGGGTGGCGTAAAGCGCGACCTGCTGAGAATATGAAACAAAAGGAAGGAAGATGTCATGGACAATAAACTTGTAAAGGCGCTACGCCTCAAAACGCATCCTGTCGCATTGGTATGGACAGACAAGAAGCCGGCGACGGCTATCGAGTTCGCTCCAGACAAGTGGGGGTGTCTCATGTATCATTTGGTTGCCGCGGCCAAAGGCCGTACTGCCGTTATCGGACGCGACACCTACGGCTGTGTCGGTGGCGGCGTGGGCATGGGTTTCGGCAACTGTTACCGCGAGTTTCCCGGCGGGTGCGACGGGTTCTATCGCTTTTTGTCCGATGGAAACGCCAAAGATGAGCAGGGCAAGGCCATTGCCGAGGGCATGGCCACATCGGGCAACGCGGAAATGGCCGATGACTTTCTGCATGGAGAATGCTATCTCAAGAACCCGGAATCGGCCAAATGCTTCGTAGAAAACATGCCCATGCAGGATATACCGGCGGACTATGTAGTCTTGAAACCGCTCGAAGAAACCGACCTGGAAACAGAAAACGTACGCAGCATCACCATGCTGGTTGATACCGACCAATTGTCCGCGCTCGTTGTCCTCGCCAACCACGAACATCCCGAACGCGAGAATGTGGCCATCCCCTTCGCTGCAGGCTGCCAGATCATTGGCGTGTTCATGTACCGCGAAATGGACAGCAACACCCCCCGCGGACTTGTGGGCCTTACCGACCTCTCAGCGCGCAAGAATGTACGCCGTGTGCTCGGAAAAGACGTCATGTCCTTCTCAATGACGCCCGCCATGTATCAGGAACTGGAAGCGAATGTGGAAAGCAGCTTTCTAACAAGACAGA
Organism: Candidatus Hydrogenedentota bacterium; assembly: GCA_007124105.1. Taxonomy (GTDB): domain Bacteria; phylum Hydrogenedentota; class Hydrogenedentia; order Hydrogenedentales; family CAITNO01; genus SLFT01. The sequence goes on from SLFT01000118.1 coordinate 2,985, forward strand.
CCTGGAAATCGCTGGTTTAACCCGCTGAAATATCCGGGTTAAGGCAAAAACGAAGCCCACGGCAGGTGCAGCGCATGGTACGAATACAGACGCCCGGCTTTTCGGCATGCACAAAGACAGCGGCGCCGAATCCGCGCCGCAGTTTTTTTGGCGAACCTGGAAATGCCGTGCTAACGCAGCAACTGTCAGTCGTTCATTTCGGCCAGCGCCCAGCGAATACCGTTGACCAGCAGTTGACGAAACTGCGGCATCGTGAAGTCGTCCGGGTATCCCAGCGAAGTGTAAAAGACCGGGCTGCTGTCGTCCGTTCGCCGCGTCCATGCGATGGGTTCGACCGTTTCTTCCACGCTGCCCAGCAGCAACACCTGGGCGTCTTCGTCAAGCAGCGGCGCCACATGATATACATTC
>SLFT01000381.1 GCA_007124105.1 Candidatus Hydrogenedentota bacterium
AAGCCGATCTGGCCGCCGCCAAAGAGACATCAGAACAATCCGCCAAAAAAGCGGCCGACGCGCGCGCAGCGCTTGACATCATGGCATCCGACATGGAAACCACGGAAAACCGGCTGAATGTCTGGAAACAGCGCGCCGAGGAATCCGAGAAACAAGCCCAAGTGCTCCAGAGTGAACACGATAGGCTGGAAGAATCGCTGAGAAAGGCGCGCGAAGAACTGGAAACCACCACAGATGCCGCGCGCGAGGCGAAGGAGGCCTTGGACGTCACACGCCAGGAACTGGAAGCGTTACAGGAGCGCAACAGCGTAGCTGTATCGCAAAATAAATCGCAGGCGCAACAAAATGAAGCACTGCGCGCAAAACTGGCAGAGATTGAAAAAGCCCTGGCAGAAGCGCCAACACAAGAAAAACTGGCCGAAGTTGAACGTCGCCTTGCGGAAGAACGAGACCGCGCTGAAATGCTTCAGGAAAAACTGGATGATGAATTGGCCAAAGGCACCAAGGCCGGGCTTGCGCGACAGTTGGCAGACGCCTTGCGCGACGCTGAAGAGGCGCACGAGGAATTGCGCAGACTGAAACATGACACAGAAAAGAGCGCCCGTCGCGCTCAAGACGTGTCAGCCCCTTCCAATGTTTCGCAAGGCATCAGAGCCATCATTCAGGACATGCCTTCTGAAAAACGAAGAAACCTTGCCGAAATTCTGGTGGCTGCCGGAATTTTGACTGACGAGCAACTGAAGAAGGCGCAGTCGGAACAAAAAGCGCAACCTGACAGCACCTTACCAGGCGTTCTATTGAGCAGCGGCATGGTTGACGAGTATAAACTTGCCGAAGCAATTTCGTTGCAAAGCGACCTGCCCTTAATTGCTATCAACGACAGCACCGTCACCCCGGATGCCGTAAGAGAATTGCCTGAGCGCATAGCGCGGATGCATTGCTGCATTCCTCTTCACCTCGCTGATAATCAGATTGAAGTGGCTCTCGCCAATCCGGGAAATTTGCCCGCCTTGGAGGATATCGAACGCGTAACCGGCAAGCAGGTAAACGCTAATGTGGCAGTCCGTTCAGAAATTGAAGCCGCTATTGACAAATATTACCACGTGGCGGGATAGAATACCCCGGGCTTACCCCAAAAAAACGAGCGGCGGGTGTGTCTGGCAATCACGTGTCGCTGTCTGACGCGTTTCGGTTGCTCTCATGCAACCCCATGGTAATCGTCAATATTAGGCCCGTGGCCCGCAGCGGCAGTATGGGGTTCAGCAGATAGGCCAAACCGCTTTCCGATGCCCCCCCTTCATGAATGTACCTTCTGCAAAGCGCCGCGCCAGTGAGGGTGGTAACGATTGACAGGATAAAGCAGACACGAAACCCCCATAAGCCGCCGAGAGCAATAATAAACCCGGCAGCCAGCGGCGTAGCCCCCAAAGCGAGCGCGGTGCATATCGTCCACAACGCGGTATAGCCAACACGGTCGTGGTCGGGTACGTAACTTAACATGGCACGGGTGGCGGCCACATGAAATGCCGCATTGAATATGCAGGCCGTCGCCACGGACAGCATGGCCCAGAAGATAATGTTTGACGAGGACATACCCGCCGTCAAAAAGATGAACGGCGCCAACGCGTGCGCCGACAATGTTTTTGTCATGGAGATGCCGCTCCCGCTTTTTTCAGTAAATCGCGCCCACGAACCTACGGTCAGCAGCACACCCAGCGCTCCCAGCGCCGAAAGCGTCATCGTCGTGCTGTCGCGTACCGCCAACACATCCCTCAAAAACATCACATGGGCCGCGCCAAACCACATGATGCCGGACTTGGACAGCGCCATCACCATCATAAACGCCATGTATTGTTTGTCCGTGGCGGCTTGCGACAGCGCTTTCAGCCCGTTAAACGAATCCACAGCCTTCGTGCCTGCCCCGCCGGGGATGCGGCGCATCCAAAGCAAACTAATGAATCCCATGGATATGCCAATCGCAAAGATTAGAAGAAACCGGGAGATACCAGGATTGTCCACAGCAAGCAAACGCGCCTGTGTAAAAAGCACAGCCACATTAATCGTTTGTACTACGGCCGCCTCAGTGCCGAAATAGATGGAACGTTTCCGGGTTGGAACAATTTCATGCAGCCAGGGGAGCCAGCCGCCGGCGCCCACTGCGCGCATGATGCAGAACCCAAAAATTGCGATGAGCAAGACGGCCCAGGCCAGACGCTTATCACCCGTAGCGAGCGCCAGGGGCATGAAGAATACGATACAGACAATGATATTGCGTAAGAACCATGCCGTCATCATCACCCGTTTCGGTCCAAGACGCACTATGATGGGCGTCGTAAACAGCAATAGCAGGGTGGAGAGAGGCAAGAAGGATAACATCATGCCTACAAGCGATTCGGGCATCTCAATTTTTCGGGCAAACAACACGGTTGCCGGACCGATAATGTTCTGCCAGGACACCACGTTTATGGCAATATACAGCAGAAAACGGCGCGGCGCCGGTTCCAGTTCTCGATACCCGGATATAATAGGCAAAGGCATAATATGATTCGACTCTCTGTAGCGCTTCTTCACTGTTGCCGCGCTCTCACTTGCTCCTCTGACAGCGACCACAAAAATTGGGGTAGGATACGCTGCTGATCATTTACCGCGCGGCCGTCTCCATCATACACGGTAAAACCGGCGCCGTTCACACGAAAATGATCAGAATACCAATTCAGAGATGGTTGAGATAGTGCTGGCGTCGAAAGCGAATTGACGATTTGGCGAGGTTAGGCGCACAGAACCTGCTTAAAACTTTCCAGCGCCTGATTCGCCGCCGCGTCGTCAATATCGCGATGAAACACCACGCGTATCCTGTCGCTGCCGTGCGGCAACACGAGCACACCGCGGTCTGCCAGCGCGCGTACAACCCGCTCGGGCGCGCGTGTTTCAATATAAAGGATGTTGGTTGGCGAAGGCAAAGGGAAGTGCGCCCCTTCTTTTTCGAGGACGCGCCGAAACGAGCGGGCGCGGCGATGATCCTCACGCAAGTCATCCAGGTGATGCTCCAGCGCGTACAGGCCCGCAGCCGCCAGCACACCGGCCTGGCGCATGCCGCCGCCGAGCATTTTGCGATAATCTAATGCGCGACGAATTGTTGGCGCATCCCCTGTCAAGACAGCGCCAACCGGAGCTCCAAGCCCCTTTGACAGGCAAAAACAGAGCGTATCGCAGCATTGCGCGTAATAGCGCGCCTCAACATTTGTTACGGCGCAGGCATTAAAAATGCGCGCGCCGTCGCAATGCAACCGCATGTCATGGCGGCGACAAAGGCTTGCGACGGCCTCTACATCATGAAAATCCCAACACGCGCCGCCACCGCGATTGGTGGTGTTTTCAATCGCAACCAGGGTAGTCCGAGATAAATGCGGGTCTTCCTCGCGCACCACTTGGTCAGAGACCTGTTCCGCCGTGAATTTGCCCAACGGGTCTTCAATGAGCCGCGTCATCAACCCGCCCACTACCGCCAGATTGGCGCGCTCGTAATGAAACGGGTGCGCTTCACGACTCATGATGACCGTTTCGCCCGGACGCGTTTGCGCAAGAAACGCAACCAGATTGGCCATGGTGCCGGAGGGCAGAAACAGACCACTTTCCTTGCCCAGCAATTCGGCGGCATAACATTCCAGGCGGTTTACTGTCGGGTCTTCGCCATAAACGTCATCACCCACTTCGGCGGCGGCCATGGCGCGACGCATGGCATCGGAAGGCTTGGTTACGGTATCGCTGCGAAGGTCTATCATTGCGCCGGTGTCCGTCCTGGTCTATAACAACGCAAACAGGTACACTACCTGGCCACAATGTTTCCGTGCTCATCTTCATAGTGATGACCCGGCGCTAACAGGGGAATGCGCGCCTCGTAAAAACTGTGCTGTACCGCGCCAAGTGTTCCGGGCGCCCACTCAGATTCTTTGCGTATACCTTCATACAAGGCCCAGCGGTTCTGATTCTCGCTCATCACCACCAGCGCATTCTGGTCGCGCTCCCGCGCGTTGCTGCTCTGTTTGTAGGCGCGTGAATTGATCATCTTAATGGTACCGTTGCGCTGCTCATAGGCAAACCCCGTATCCAACAGATTACTTACAAGCTCCGATCGCGCCGCGCGCGCGCGGATAGCCTGGCGGATTTCGGGCGTGTCCAGTACTACGCCGGGAAAAGAGCCCAGGTCCGGATCACGGTCACCCCTGGCCACGGCCTGCTCAACGGCCCGAGCCGCCGCGCGCAGCTCCTCTTCAGGCGCCTGCGAAAAATCCGGACGAAGCTTGATAAACGGCGAGGTCACACTGGCACAGCCAGCAATTACCAGAAGTACGCACAAAGAGACAGCATGTTTGATTTTCATTTTAGTCTTCCTTCCCAGGAGGTTCGTGTATCACCACACAATTCTTTCCTCGGTTTTTGGCTTCATAAAGCGCTATATCAGCGGCACGCAACAAATCATCGCTTTCTTTCATAGAATTGCAGTCGAGCGCCGCAACACCAACACTAACGGTTATGCGCTGGTCTTTGGGGACTTGCGGGAAGTCGTGGCTTTCCATTACAGAGCGCACCCGCTCGGCTTCAATGGCAGCGCCCTCTTTGTTTGTCTGAGGCAACAAGATAACGAATTCTTCGCCGCCGTATCGGGCGAGAATGTCAACACGTCGCGTACAAGAGATCATGAGTGCCGCTATTTCCTTCAAAACGACGTCGCCCACCAGATGGCCATAAGTATCATTGATCAGTTTGAAGTCGTCAATATCAAGAATCACGCAGGAAAACGGCAGGTTGTATCGCGTCGCCCGCGCGAACTCATGCTCATAGCGTTCATGAAAATAGCGCCTGTTGTAAAGTCCAGTCAAACTATCCGTAATGGCAAGCTGCTCAAGGCGCTCGTTGGCTATCTGGATGCTCTCAAATAAATGTGCGCGCTCGAGCGCATGGGCCGCCGCTTCTGTAACGACCCGAAGGAAACTAACCTCGCGCACGGTAAAGGCGCCCTGCCGGCGTGCGGCGCGCAATATCAATGTGCTCACCTGCGCGTCCCCGCGTACAATGGGAAGCACCAAAAGAGAAACGATGCCTGCTTTTTTCAATTCTTTCCTGAACTTCATGGTTAATGGGTGGGTGGCAACGTCATTGATAGTCAATGGCTCGCCTGTGTCAATAACCGTTGTCAGTTCAGGATATTTTTCTAGTTTGATGATGCAATCCAGGATTTGCTCGTTCTCATGGGACACCAAAACATGTCCTTCATCGTCGTTTTCCCAGACGCGCACTATCGAGCAACGGTCCACCGGAATAATGCGCGCGATTTGCTCGACAAAAACGAATAAAATATCGTGGGCATGACGCTTGGATGAGATGGCCTTCAGCACATCGAGTATGGAGAGTAAATTATTTTTTTCCCGAGCCACATTCTGTTCCCGTGATTCCAGCGCGCCCGCGTGTGAAGCAGAAAGCCGCATCATGGCCGACGAAATACGATCCTCGAAGTCTGCGTTAGCCGGAATCTCAGGAAGCAGCGCCGCCGCCTGGTCGCCCAACAGCGACTGTGCAAGATGCCTTACCATCTGGCGGCGCACTGTCCATCCCCCCAGGAACAAGCTGTCGCCGTCAAGGTCGTCCTTCACATCATCAGTACTCTGTCCTAAAAGGGCAAGGCTGATAGTTGTTGACAAGAGCAATAGAATGCGATCCCCCGACTGCAACGGCGTCGCGCAGGTATGTTTGACAACGTTGCCGGCAGTAGACCACGGAAACACTCCTGCATCGTCAAGCAGCACTACCGTGTGCGCTCTCTTGGATATTTCTGCGACCTTTGCCAATTCGCCGGCGGTCTCGCCATCCATCAACACCAGCAAATCAGAGTCTTCGTGTTCCACAGCGATATATCCCGCTTCCTGCCGCAAAATCGCATAAAGAGACCTGCTGCGCACAGGCACATAAAGTTCCTGCTTTCCAATTACGGTTTTGAATAAATGCTCCACCCGTTGCAAAAGCGGCATGGCTGCTCCTTCGCTGCATAAAAAATACTTACATCAACGGCCCCTGTTGCGCGGCATAACGACTAACCAGAAAAAACATGACGCGTTCTATTGGCGATCCCCCCTCTCCCTGTATTTCCGTCACGAAATAGCGCCGTATACAAGCGCATTAAAACACGGATTATCCTTGTTCAGGACGTCTCAAGTCAAATACACAGCCGTCACGCCTTTCTTTTTAGGCGCAATAGTTACCCGCTTTCCATGTATCGCGCAGACAAGTATGCGGGAGCCCTATCTACGGCGCTCTTGGATAGGTCTGATGCATCAAGGTTGCGGCATGATTTGCACCTGACATATCGCCAGCGCCAGGGCGTCAGCAGCATCGTCGGGCTTCGGAGTCGCATCCAGGTTCAGTAGACGCTTAACCATCTCCTGAAGTTGCCGTTTTTCTGCGCGTCCATATCCTGTAACGGCAACCTTCATTTCCGTTGGGCTGAATTCGCCTACGGTACACCCTGAGTACGCAACAGCAAGCAACAATACGCCCCGCGCCTGGGCCACGCTGATGCCGGTTGAGACATTCTGCTTGAAATAGAGTTTTTCAATGGCGACCGCGTCTGGGCGATAGGTTTCGAGCAGCGTTACCGTCTCCTCGTAGACTTTTCGCAGACGTACATGCGCGGGCTGCCCCGAGTTCGTGCGTATCGCGCCATGGGCCAGATGGCGCAGCCGGTTGCCGCGCCCTTCCACGACACCATAGCCGGTGATGGCGCTTCCGGGATCAAGCCCGAGCGCGCGCACTTCAGTCGCCCATGGCTTCCGCCATGGCCTCATCGGTGATGTTCAGATTCGAGAATACATTCTGCACGTCGTCGTGGTCCTCGATTTCCTCAAGCAGGCGCAAGTTGGAAGAAATAAGCTTCCCATCAAGGTCCACGAGGGTCTTGGCCTCCATGTTCAGTCTTACCTCATCGGCTTTTACGCCCATGGACTCAAGCGCTTCCGCCACAACATGCAATTGGTTGCTTGCCGTGAGAATTTCATAGCAATCGCCTTCTGTGTCAACATCTTCGGCCCCAGCCTCGATTGCTCTGTCAAAAATCTCCTCCTCGCTGATATTGTCCTTGGCAACCGTTATGACGCCTCGCGGCTCGAAATTCCACGTAACGGCGCCCGCCTCCGCCATAGCGCCGCCAAGTTTATTCACAAGGTGCCGTATTTCCGAGAGGGTTCTATTCTTGTTGTCGGTAAGCACATCAATTAACAGCGCGACACCGCCCGGCCCGTAGGCTTCATAACGGGCCTCTTCGTAACTCACGCCCGGCAATTCGCCCGTCCCTTTCTTGATGGCGCGTTCGATATTGTCGCTGGGCATGTTTGCCGTGCGACATGCAAGCAGCACAGTGCGCAAACGCGGATTGGCGGACGGATCGCCGCCGCCGACACGGGCCGCCACCGTTATTTCCTTGGCAAGTTTGGAAAAGATTTTGCCCCGCTTGGCGTCAACCGCGCCTTTCTTGCGTTTAATCGTGCTCCATTTGGAATGTCCTGACATGTGCGATAAGCCTCCGTGTAATATGAATTGAAAGTGAGCGCCTCTTTACAGGGCGCTGTTGCATTCGGGCGATTATTATAGCATTGCAAGACTTTTTTGCGCAATAGTCCAAGAACAAAGAGCATACATGCCTTGACACAGAAAATGGGGAGACATCACGATTGCCCATATTTCAGACGCTCAACTACACCGCGAGGCGGGCATTCCGACAACTGTCGTTCGGCGCGTTGTCCAAGGCTACAAACCGGCCTCCATAGCCTCTATTTCGCGGTCTATGCGCTCCATATTTACCCATTCAGAGCCGCGCTCGCGCCAAAACGAGAGAGCGCTTTTCGCCTGTGGCGTGGGCGCGCGCAAGTCCACGACAGTTGGAGAGACAAAGATAAGCAGGCTTGTTATCTCGGCATCAGATTTGCGGCTTCGAAAAGGGATGCCCAGCAAGGGTACGCTGCCCAACACAGGAACACGACGTTCTGTTTTGCGCATGGCGCGGCTGGTCAATCCGCCAATGACGAGGGTGGTGCCATCAGGTACAAACACAACGCCGGTCTGCGATCGCGAGGAGAAGACAGGCAAATCAACGCCGCGCAAGTTGTCTATGCGCGCGATGTCCGATACCTCCAGTTCGTCTATTTCCAAGCGGATATAGTCGTTGGGCATAATAGCTGGCGTCAACGCCAGATTCACGCCAATATCACGCCAATCAACCTGCAATTCAGGTACGCCTTTGGGGTAGGTAACGTCCTGGTAGGGAATCTGGGCGCCCGCGCGAACAGTAGCTGGCATATTGTTGGCAACCATCAATTCGGGTTTTGAAATAAGGTCCATGTCGGCGCGTCGTTCCAAAGACTGAAACAAGCCATCAATTGTCCCATAGTCGGTGGATAATATGCTGAACTCGAGTCCGGCGCCGCGAACGGCCTGTAATCCATCGCCGGGAGTAAAACCAGGGCGCATAGGCGGACCAAACAAGTTTACATTTGGATAGGGAAGATTCGTGGTGCCAAAGCGTTCACTGGGATTCATGGTGTTGGTGCTGATTTGTTGCACGGAACCGCTCTGCTCTTCGCCGCGCACGAAGCGCGTAAACTCCAGATTAGCGCCAATATCACGCACACCCTGCTCGTTCGTCTCGCTGATCCACACCTTCACCTGCACTTGACGCACGTCGGGCGGACCCGTTTCCACTTCAACCTCAGCGGGGACCTCAGCCTCCGCCGCCTCCGTCGCTTCCGCCGCTTCTTCCGCCATCGCAGCCATATATGGGCACAACAGCACAATAGCGGCACAACCCCAAAAAGTCAGAACTCTCGGATGAAGGCTGATTTTCATCAGTCGAATCCCCCCATGCCCTGGCCAACGCCCAGCCCCATGCCGTTGTCGGTAAATGTATCAATGACGTCGCCAATAAATTGAGGGGCGCTACGCGGTGTAATAATTTCTTCTTCCTCTTCGGGCGCTTCCGCGGCTGGCTCGTCGAACATGCCGAATCCCTCGGCAACAGTGTAGGCCTTGCGCCAGAGGTCGGCTTTCACCATAAACACCAGTTCACGACGCGACTCTGTTTCTTCACGGTTGCCCAAAGTTGACGTCAGCGGCACACGCGGCGTTTCTGCAAGAGGTGAAATACGATCAGCCACCCTGTGTATCATGTTTTCCCCTTGGGTTAACCAGGGAAGGGTAGCAACATTTTTGTGCTTGGTATTGCGGTAAAGCCCGCCCAGGATCAATACCTGGCCGTGACGCACCCACACGGTGGTTTCCATGCTGCGCGAGATAAACTCGGGTACACTGATGGCGTTGGTTGCCCTGGCAAAGACGCCGCCGGCGGTGGCGACGCTGTCGTCCAATGCCACGGTGATTCGTTGGCCTTCTTCTTTGATTTCAGCGGATAGGTGCAGTTGGATGTAAACATCATCCGTGGTGTTCGGATTACCATCTTCATCGTAAACCTGCAAGGCGCTTACATTCAGGGTGACGCCTGTATCCCTGAAATCGGTGGTTTGCACTGTTGTCGAACCGACCACCACCGTTTTTTCGTACGGAATATTTTGCGTAGTCGCTATGCGCGTGGACACCGGGGAACCCACTGGCACCATCACTTTAGGCTGGGAAAGAATAAATGCGCGGTTCTGGTCCACAAGCGCTTGCAGCACCACCTCGAAGTCGCCATAATAGCTGCTGAGCTGGTCCAGGAACAGGGTAATACCGGCGGTAGACCGAGAAGGAAAGGCAAGCGATGCCGCTCTGATAATGCCATTGGTGGAAGCCACTTGCCCGTAAGGCCGCGGGGTCGCTCGTTGCCGAAAGTAGGCGTTCAACCCAGTTTCAAGCCCCTTCGAACTTTGAAACTCAATGATTTTGACCGAGACGTTCACCTGCTGTTGATCGTCCGCGTGTAGGGGCGCCGCCACAAAGACCGCCGCCGCCAGAAGGGCTATGTAAAAAACATGTTTCATGATTAAGAGTAATATCCGGTCTAACGCCGAAATGTTCCCACGCACTCGTGACGTGTAATGTTGTGAATATTGTCAAACTGGGAGAATTGAACACTAAAGGCGCGGACCTCCTGTGGACGCAGTGTACCGAGGTTGACGGTTTTGGTATCGTAAACCATGTGCCCAAAACCATATATGGTGACCACTACACGAACATCGCGCAGCAGGTTCTGGCTTTGATTAACCGCCTGTCCGGTCACATTATAGTAACGGTTGTGCGAGGTGGCGGGCCAACCTTCGAAACGCCCGCTCCTGAAAGAAGAAACATTGTAGATTAACAAGGGCTCTTCTTCGCGATGCCTGCGCTCAACCTCTTTTGGCGTTAATACCGTAATCTTTCCAGCAGCATCGCGCTCAATGCGCCGTTGCACTACCGGGTCCTGTGCAATTCGAGGCCAACGCCGCAGCAGCTCACCGTAAACGTTGCCGGCGGACTGATATTCACCATGCTCCCAGTAGAGATTGGCCAGTTCGAGATGCGCTGCCATATTCTCTGGTTCCTGGTCAATGGCATCTTGCAGCGTAGCGGCCTTTTCTTCCAATTCTGTAGGCGCGATTTCAATTTCCTGGTCCGTCAGGCGCGCCACATACTCGCGACCGCTGGCAACATGTTCGCCGCCGGGCGCCAGTTCGATGTATTCATTCAGATAGCGCAGGGCGTCGTTGTATGCGCCCACGGAATAATAGGACTGCCCCAGGTAATAACGCGCTTCAATAGCAGCGGGGTCGCCCGGATATTTGCTGATAATCTGTTGCAGGCGCGGGATAACAAGAGAAAATTCGCCTACACGAACCATGCGGCGGGCCACAGCGAGCTCCCGGGCGGCGGTTGAGGGATCGCTGGCATGAGAAGAGCCAACTGGACCATGGCCGATGCCGGTTGACCACGCGTCCAGACCAGCGCCGGACGGCTCAGTCATTGCACAACCGACAAATGCCGATACAACACAAACCGCAACGCACAACAACTGTACGCCGCGGTATAGGGTTGCATGTTTTTGGGACGGGGGTGTTAATGATGTCATGCGCTCAAATGTAATCCTGCTACTGTAATTGTGCGAGCGCCAGTTCGGTGATATCCGCAGTCTCTATAGGGGGGTCCAGATTTTCCAAATAACCTTTGGCAACAACCAGATCGTAATCGGTGTCGCGGCCTACGGCACTAATTGCGCGAACAGCGGTTTCGTTGGCTCTGTTTACCAGTATCCAATAGCGGGCCGTGCCGGTTTCCACCTGTTTCGCCTGCTCATAGGCTTCCGTAGCGCTCACAATGGCAATATAATCAACCGAACCGGGTTTCTCAAAACTGCCGGCGCTCCCCCAGAATATCTTCTGGTCGTCTACGGACTCCGGCGGTATTGACATAGATTCTGCCACAGCGCCCACGGTCAGCGCAACAAATACAAGCATCCCCAGCAGGACGGGCATCTTGGCGCTATCTTTTTTCGTATATCTTGACATAACTAACTTCCCCACAGGAATGCTGACATCTCTATCGCATACTTCTCCTCTGTTGCCTTGAGTTTCATCCTGATTCAGCATATACCGCATCCAAATCTCTGTCATCTATTATAAGTATACCATTGTCGCCCCTCTTTGTTGCAAGCGCATGTGATACACCCATGTTGATGGGCGTCACTTCTCGCAACGGGCAACACTTACGTCTTGTATATTCCGTTTGTTGCTGAAAAGTTCCTGCCAATATAGATGTTTTCCGAAATGTGTTTCTGAAGCATCACGCATACCGGGACGCGGCGGGTTTATCGTCTCCAACTATGATTGCCTTCATTATAATACCGCAAAAAATCGTTATTATTTATTTTCGTATCCGGATTGCGCGCCAGAGCAACGCTCCGGCACAGTCCTGTACGGACGCACACTGAAAAATAATCTGCCAATGGGGTTGTCGAACATTGTCGGACGACTTCGGACGTGCCAAACGCTGCCGCCCTGTTTCCACTGTTTACGGTGGTGCCACAGGGATCATGAGCGACTCTAAAATATTAGCCCGCATATTTCATCGGATTTCGTCGTGAACCTGCAAAGATTACGCCAGCGTGGCTGTTCGAGGGTATAGCGAATCATTTTGCCAAAAAATGTCTGCGGGAATATGGTCAACATGCAATGGGTTAAGCAGCTGTAAGAACAAAAGGAGACAACAAGATGATTGCGATAAACCTGTTGCTGTCTGTGATGTGCGCCGAAAATGCGGTCAACGATAATCCGCTGACGCCGGAAGAGTAACTGATAATTGTTCATGGCGGTACTGAATATCCCTTTACGGGAGAGTATTACGCGCATTTTGAGTCGGGGACATACCATTGCAAACGGTGCAACGCGCACCTGTAGCGTTCGGATGCCAAGTTCGAGTCCGGATGCGGCTGGCCAAGTTTTGATACTGAAATACCCAAT
>SLFT01000476.1 GCA_007124105.1 Candidatus Hydrogenedentota bacterium
AACGGCAGCCGGTTCGCCGGACTCATGGAACCGGACACGTCAATGAGAAACACCAGGTTCGCAGCGCCGCGCTCTTCGGGCGGCACTGTTTTCCCTTGCAAGGCCACACGCGCGAGCTTGTGTTCTTCCGCCCAGGGACACTGCGCCGTCTCGATGGTCACCGAGAAGGGTCTTTCCCCTTTGGGTTGCGGCAGATCATATTGAAAGTAATTGAGCATTTCCTCGATACGCACGGCATCCGACGGCGGCAATTCTCCCTGTTGCAGGAAGCGCCGTACATTCGCGTACGCGCCCGTGTCCACGTCTATGGAAAAGGTGGACAGCGGATGTTCCACCACGTTCGAAAACGCATTTTCGACAATGGGGAGATACCGTTCGCTGCCGGGCGGATATGGCGGTCTGGGCGGCGGTATTACAGGGATTCGCCCGGGGGGCCTGCTGTATTTCAGCGCTGGCTCTTGTTCGGGAAGCATCTCCTGGAGCGGCGCCGCGTCACTGCCATGATGCGGCGTAATTCTTTCGCTATGTATGCCGCGGGACGTCATTACCACTGAGGGCTGCGGCGGGGGTGGCGGCGGCACTTCCATCGCCGCGTCCACAGCGTCTCTGCGGCCGATTCGGCTATGGTCCGTCACTGGTTTGCCGCTCTTACAGGTCGTAAAGGCCATTGCAACAGTCAGGATCAAAGAGGCAGTCAGTAGTGTCTTCATTGCGTTGCCCTTTCTTTTTCGCATATTGCTCCAGTCATGATACCTTAATGACGTGAAATTGTCAAGGTCTTCGCGGTCACAACCAAGTCCATGAAAGCCTGCCGCTCGGGGTCGTCTTGCTTTCCTGATTCAGCCAGCGCCATGACCATGTCGTAGTCCGCCGCCCCTTTGTGTTGCGAGTTGCGCAGCATCATACCGAAGGCGGCCACACTGGAGGCGAATTGCATATCCGGGGTTGCCCGGCGCAGGTCGCCGCCCGTGCTGCTCCAGGGAATCTCGATAAGGCGGCTCACATCGCCTTCGGGTTCTTTGTAGCGCAATTTCACGTTCATCCACTCGGGGTTGACAGGCGTGTCCGCCACTGGTTCGGGTTCGGGCGCGGGCTGGTAGCGGAGCGGGTCTATGCCGGGGTCGCGCTGTGCGCCTTTCGGTACGAGCTGGTAGAGGGCTGTCACCTGATGTCCCGCGCCAATCTCGCCGGCGTCTTTCGTATCGTCATTAAAATCACGGTCGGCCAAGGCGCGATTTTCATAGCCGATGAGTCGGTAGGTCTGCACATGCTGCGGATTGAATTCCACCTGTATCTTCACGTCCTTGGCAATGGTGACGAGTGTGCCGCTGATCTGGTCAACAAGTACGCGCCGCGCCTCGCTGAAGGTGTCAATGTACGCATAGTTGCCGTTGCCTTTGTTCGCGAGTTGTTCGAGGGTGGCGTCTTTCAGGTTGCCATAACCGAAACCGAGCACGGTCAGGAACACATTGCTCTTTGCCTTTTCCGTAATAAGGTCCATGAGGGCGTCGTGGCTGGTTGTGCCCACATTGAAATCGCCGTCTGTGGCCAGTAGTACGCGGTTGATGCCGCCGGGGATAAAATTCTCGCGCGCGATGCGATACGCCTGTTGTATGCCCTGGCTGCCGTGGGTGCCGCCGCCCGCCTGTAACGCGTCAATGGCCGCGCGGATGGTCGCTTTATCGGTGCAGGGTGTGGATGGCAGGTTGACCTGGGCTGTGCCCGCGTAGGTTACAATGGCGACGCGGTCGTGGGGCTGGAGTTCGTTCAATAACGCCTTCATCGCTTCCTTCGCCAGCGGCAGCCGATTTGCCGGGCTCATGGAACCGGACACGTCAATGAGGAACACCAGGTTTGCAGGGCCGCGCTCTTCGGAAGCGACGGTGCGTCCTTGAAGCGCCACGCGCGCCAGTTTGTGGCCTTGGGCCCAGGGACAGTCCGCCATCTCGATGGTCACCGAGAAGGGCGCTTCGCCTGTGGGCTGCGCCAGATCGTATTGGAAGTAATTGACCATTTCCTCGATGCGCACGGCGTCGGGCGGCGGCAATTGTCCCTGTTGCAGGAAGCGTCGCACATTCGAATACGCGCCCGTGTCCACGTCTATGGAAAAAGTGGACAACGGATGGCTACGCACATCCAGAAAAGCGTTCTCAACAATAGGCAGATACCGTTCGCCGCCGGGGTAATGGGGCGGTCTTGGCGGGGGCATGGGCGGTATCCCCGGTCTTCTGGATACCGGTTCGGGTTCACGATACCTTAAGGCGGGCGCTTGCTCTACAGTGATATCGGCGGCTTCAGGCGCTTCCTGGGGCTTCTCCGACGGCGTTGTAAGATCATCATACTGCATGCTTATAGTTGCTGGGCGGTTTTCACTCCAGGTTTCCCGCTCATGATCAGTCGGCGCGGGACTGGGCTCAGCAGCGCTGTCCGTCATACTGCGATGACTGTCCCGCCTGCCTCGGTGTTCGGCCCCTTCGTGTAGTTCATTTCTGCCGGAGACAGCGTCGCCAACAGTGGTCGGGGCGGTATGTACGGAAATATCCGCGCTGGGAGCGGACGCCGCATCCTGATCGCGCATTTTTTCTTCAAGCCGTTGCATCGCTATCAGGGTTTCGCCCGTTGGGGCACGTCGCGCCGCTTCTCTTGAAGGCGCGAGCGTGACAAGCGACACCCACGCAACGGCAACCAACAAACATGCCGCCACGGCCGTTATCACTACTTTTTTGAAATATCGAAAGCGTGATGCTTTGGTTATGGGCGTGGGAACGTTTTGTGCAGTCGCCTGTTCCACCACGGCTTCGCGTTGTTCGGTGCGGAGTTGTCCGGCGGGTTCCGCGGCGAGGGCATCCGCCGCCGCGTCCGCAACCATCTGGAATTCGTTCAAGGCTTTCAATGCTTCGGCGTTTTCGGGCAGTTTCAATTCTGTTTCCAATTGTTTCGCTTCATCGGGCGTCATTTCGCCCAAAGCGTAATCAATCAAGCGGGGATCGTTTTTGTCAATCATAATGACCTCCTATCGCGCGGCGCCGGCGAGTTCAAGCCGGTCGCGGAGTTGTTCGCGCATGGTTTGCAGCGCGGTATGAATCAGATATCGCACATTGTTCACGGGGAAGCCGGTCACATTGCTGATTTCGCGATAACTGAGCTGGTCTTGAAACTTGAGTCGGAATACTTCCTGTTGATTTTCCGGCAAGGTCGCCATGGCGGCGACGACTGCCGCGCCGGTTTCCGTGTTGGCCGCCGCGGCGCCTGGGTTCGGTCCGGTCGCGGCCTGGCGTTCCGCCTGGCCTTCTGTGAGTAATTGCATACGTCGCTCCTTCTTCATGACGTCCAGGGCGCGGTTGCGACAGACCCGGTACAGCCACTGTGCCAGATAGTCGCCTA
>SLFT01000483.1 GCA_007124105.1 Candidatus Hydrogenedentota bacterium
TCGCTTCATTCGCCAGGTCAACCAGCTGCTGCGCCTCGGGAATGGTGCGGCCCAGGGGTTTCTCGCAGATAAGGCCTTTCAGCGCCGCGCCCGCTTTGGCCGCTTCCGCGATTTCCTGCATGATCTGTATGCGCGCGAAGTTCGGCGCGAAGATGGCGACAGCGTCCACGTTCTTGCACAGTTCGCCTATGGAATTGTATACGACACAATCGCCGATGTCGTTCTTTTTCGCAACCGCGGCAAGTTCCTCTGCGCCCTTGAGCGCGTATACGCCGGCAAGTTCAACGCCCCGTATCTGGGCCATCGCCTTCGCCTGAAACTTGGCAATAAAACCAGCGCCAATAAAGCCTAGTTTGAAATTCGACATAATGCAGTCTCCTTCCGCGCGAAGCGGGGTTGTGGGTCACTATTCCCTTACTCGAAAACGTTTGCCCACGATTATAAGTAAAACAGACGCGCATCTCAAATTGAAGACTGCCGTCAGCCTGTTGGACACAGTCGGACGTAGTCGGACGCAGTCGGACGGTGTCTGACTGTGTCTGACGATGGCGCATCTGTATTGTGGTTGTTTACAGGGGAGCTGTCAGGCTCACGCGCGATTGTCTGGCTTTTTGTGGCGCGCGCCGCACAGCACTATAATTTTTGCGACAACGTCGTTTCGTCCCGCGTGATGAAATCAGAGACGCAATTCACGCATACTATCGCCTGCGGACACAATCTCCCCTGACATGCTGTATTTTTGTTTTTCTCCATCTCCGATCGCTTCCGACAACATGGTACGGGTATCGCGGCCACATGGTCACATGCAACGCCGTGCGTGTCATACAACATTAACTGGACGGCCAATCTCATGGAATTCACTGACGCCATCAAAAAAAGTAAACGTTCGCGCGCAACAAAGCGCGCGGCCCTCTCCCCCACGTTCCTGCCAATAACGCGCCAGGAAATGGACGCGCTCGGCTGGGATGCGGTGGATATAGCGATCATTACCGGAGACGCATACATTGATCATCCCGCTTTTGGCGCGGCGCTGCTTGGCCGTTTCCTTATGGATGCCGGGTTCCGTGTGGGCATTATCGCGCAGCCGCGCTGGGACACACTCGAGGATATTCTGCGCTTGGGGCGCCCGCGCCTGTTCGCGGGCGTTACCGCCGGCGCATTGGATTCCATGCTCGCCCATTATACGGCCTTCCGGAAATTACGCCATGACGACGCGTACACACCCGGCAACAAACACGGCGCGCGGCCAAACCGCGCAACTATCGTGTACACGGGTCTGGCGCGACAGGCCTTTCCCGGGTTGCCTGTTGTGGTGGGCGGCGTGGAAGCGTCGCTGCGTCGCGCCAGTCACTATGACTTCTGGTCAGATAAACTGCGTCGCTCCATCCTGCTGGACAGCAAGGCCGATCTGCTGATATACGGTATGGGCGAACGCGCCGCGTTGGAGACAGCGCGCCGTCTGAGCGCGGCCGCGGATAATGCAGGCGCGTCGAAATCCATCCTATACGACATCCCGGGCACGGCCTTTGCCGCGTCTTCGCTCGCGGCGCTCCGCGAGGAGGCGTTGCTCCCCGAAACGGATGCCTGTGTTACGCTGCCGTCCCATGAGGAGTTACAGACCGATCCGAAAGCCCTGATGACCGCTACCCTGGCATTGGAACAACAGGTCCATCAGGGGACATGCTGGGCTCTCCAGGCCTCGGGCGCGCGCACGGTAGTGTTTACGCCCCCCGCCGCGCCGCTAAAACAAGATGAACTCGACGCGCTGTACCGGCTTCCTTTCTCGCGGCGTCCCCATCCGTCCTATACAAAGTCCATCCCGGCCGCCGATATGATCCAGTTCAGCATTACCGCCCATCGCGGCTGCGCGGCCGGCTGCACTTTCTGTTCCATCACCTTGCACCAGGGACGCCAGATACAGTCGCGAAGCGAAACATCGGTACTGGAGGAAGCGCGCGCGCTGACACGGCATCCGCAGTGGAAGGGAAGCGTCAGCGACGTGGGCGGTCCAACGGCCAATATGTGGGGCGCGACATGCAAAGCCGACCCGAGCGTGTGCCGCCGCGTGGACTGCCTATTCCCAAGCCGGTGTCCCCACCTGTACATTAACGAAGCCAGGCAGGCGCGGTTGTTGAAAAAAATCGCCGCGCTGGACGGCGTGAAACACCTGCGCGTTGCAAGCGGCATTCGCTATGACTTGGCTGACAGCGACAGCGCTTATCTGCGCGCGGTGACCCGGCATTTCGTGGGCGGCCAACTGAAAGCGGCGCCGGAACATATAACCGACAACGTATTGCGGCTCATGCGCAAACCATCCAACAAACATTTCGAGCGATTCCTGGAACTCTTCACCGTGGAGTCACGCCAGGCCGGCAAGGAACAATACGTGGTTCCCTATCTCATCAGCGCTTTCCCCGGTTGTACCGACGACGACATGCGCGAACTCGCCCGCTGGCTGCAACAACGCGGCTGGCGTCCACGCCAGGTACAGTGCTTTATCCCCACGCCGGGCACTGTCGCAACCGCCATGTACCACGCACGAATAGACGAACAGGGCAAGCCCATATATGTTGCCCACAGCGACCGCGAACGGTTGCGGCAACATCGTATTCTAATGCCGGCAGGATGTGTTTGAGGCCAAGGCGTATCACGATCCACCTGTTAGCCAAGGGACGGCATTTGTTTGTTTTATCCCCCCTTACGATGATAGATTAAATACATGTACGCTTGCGTTTCATGAAGATAAGAGAAAAGGAGCATTCAGCGCATGAGCAAAAACGCCGTCGAAAGACTGAGCCCACATGACATACCGAAAACGACAGGCGAAACATTAGAATTCAATAAAATATACAACATGGATTGCGTAAGCGGAATGGCGATGCTGCCGCAGGAATGTGTAGACTTGATTATCACTGATCCGCCATTTGCCATTGACTTTCGCGCTCAACGCTCAAACTATAATCGCACCGGTTCTCGTGTTCTCGAAGGATATAATGAGATAGCAGCAAACGATTATCTTGATTTTACCCGTTCATGGATGACGCAGGCATACAGAGTTCTTTCCACACGCGGCAGTGCCTTTGTTTTTTCCGGATGGAACAACTTGAAGGATATTCTCATTGCGTCTGATGAAATCGGGTTCACTACGGTAAACCATATCATCTGGAAGTATCAATTTGGCGTCGTGTGTAAACGTCGGTTTGTCACATCCCACTACCACTGTCTTTTTCTGTGCAAAGACGACAAAAAGCGAAAATTCTTTAACTGCGCCCGATTTGACGGAGCGTCCCGTGATGAGAATGGGGGAAGTTTGCGGTATCGCGACATGGAAGATGTCTGGGTGATTAAGCGGGAGTATTGGCATGGCGACAAGAAAACA